>JAQGHT010000739.1 GCA_028291565.1 Planctomycetaceae bacterium
TAAGAATGAGACGTTTGATCGCGGGGACCAGTATTGAAAACGACTCATTCTACGTCGCGAACAGCATAAATCTCCACGTTGACACAATTCTACAAAAGCAGTACATGACAGATACTTCGCGCGGATAAAACTGTCCGATTCCGAACGGTCATCACGTATTGCCGATGTGACAGCCACTCCCGCGAGAAGTATGATCGTACTTCGGGAGGCAATCTCCTGTCGAAAACCCATGCCCTTTCGTTTCCCGCACTAACCCGCCGAAGATTTTGCTGCGCGATACGGGATCCCTCCCGCATTGGAAAACGACAATTCGTTCGTCGTCCATGTCCTGGGCCAGGATCTTATACCACGCACGGTTAAGAATGAGACGTTTGATCGCGGGGATCAGTATTGCAAAAGATTCATTCGTCGCCGCGAACAGTATAATTCCAGGCGAGCATCATTTTCCGTACGGAAGATCATTTATGTCCTCTCTCTTGTCTCCAGCGGCATCACTTGCGACAAGTCAGCCGGCAGTGCCTGTCCTCGAGACTTTGCCAGCCGTGACTCAACAGTCTTTTGCCGGACCAACAGCTGACAAGTCGATCAAGTCCAGCTTCTGGTATCAGTGGCGCTCGGTGATCACTTCGATTTCGATTCTGTCATGCTGGTCCTTGGGATTACTGTCCGCTCCGAGGATCCTCGAAGGAAGTTTGTCTGCGTGGCTGCTGAATGCGGCTGGTTGGACCTGTTTCACAATGGGACTCGCAATCCGGTTGTGGGCGACGTTGTATATTGGCGGTCGGAAAGCCAAAGGAGTGATCGATCTCGGGCCCTATTCCGTCTGTCGAAATCCGTTGTACTGGGGAACCTTCCTGGTCATGCTCTCCCAGGTCTTGATGTTCAAGAGCGGAATCTTCGCCGTCGGATTGATCTTGCCGATTCTGATCTATCTGCTGGGGGTTGTCCCCGCGGAAGAAGCATATCTGTCGCAAAAGCTGGGAGCGGAATACCTGGGCTACTGCCAGCGTGTCCCTCGCTGGTGGCCTCGGTTTTCGCTCTATTCATCCCCTGATGTAGTTGACGTCAATATTCGAGGACTGAAAGCGGAACTCGTGCGAATTCTCGGATGGATCTGGCTGCCTTTGGTGATGCAAACGCTGTGTGCATTGCGGATGCAACCCGGGTGGTATGCTCCCCTGAATTTGATGTGAGAAATCCAAAGCGACTTGATTTATACTGCTCGCGGTATCAGAAACAAAAACAGCCCGATGATTCGTGTGAATCATCGGGCTGTTTGCATTATTATTCGGTCAAGAGCTTACTTGCCTTGAGCACTCTGGGCAGCACGCAGCTGAGGAGTGACGCGCTTATTGACGTCGGTCTCCAGAACGCCAAACGCCATTTCGTGGCGTTGCACGGCCATGCTCAACGCGGCCAGCAATCTTTTGGCTGTGTAGAAATTCAAAACCAACCGGCGTTGAATCGCAATCGCTGTAGTCTGAGCTCCGAATGGCTGGGGATTCAGACCGAAGTCAAGAATCAATTCTTCTGGCGAACCCGTTACACGAGCGAAGTTCGCATAAAATGGATCCAAGCCTGCTACTTCAACGACGGACTGCATCTGGTTGCCGGGACGATCTGCGGCTTCTGAGTTGTCGCTAGACATGCTCTCTCCTCAATTGAATCAATTTCAGGTTCAGGAAATCTCATCCCGGCACCGCGCTGGTATCGCCGACGAGACTTCCAATCATTCAAATCAAAATTCTGCCAGGTTCGGCGCGCA
This sequence comes from Planctomycetaceae bacterium, assembly GCA_028291565.1. Classification (GTDB taxonomy): domain Bacteria; phylum Planctomycetota; class Planctomycetia; order Planctomycetales; family Planctomycetaceae; genus JAKFVC01. Next base: position 1,766 of record JAQGHT010000739.1, read on the forward strand.
ATTTACGTGCTGGACGATCCCGGTTCGACGTTGCTTCACTTGTCAGAGGATTATCATTCGTATCGCTGCCAATCAAACTGGTTCAGGTTGATCGTTTGGGAACGAGCGATCGCTGTTCAGTTTTGGGAATGACCTCAAATTAGTTAAATCCGACAGGGTTGACAAGATGGGAATAGTCGGCCTAACCGGAACTTTCACGAAATACCTGATTGGGGAATCAATCAGGCTGACGACCGCAACACTTGTCAGACTGTGGTTTTGGCTTGAAAACCTGTATAAGTTCGACGATCAGCAGGCTCGAAAGTGTGGTCTCTCGATAGCTGAATCTAAACCAGATCGGCTTGTTAAATAATTCGGATTATAACACGAGTAGCAATGGTAACAGCAATGACGTCATATATCGGACGATTGAACACGGCAATTCAGCGAAAAAGGAATAGTGTTGTCGTTGGAATTGATCCCCGTTTCGCCGATTTGCCTCAGGAATTACAGACCAAGTATCAAGCAGCGAGTCCTGCGCAGACTGGGATAGCGGCGGCCTTTGAGGAATTTTCCAAACGAATAATTGATGTGGTCGCCCCCCTGGTTCCGGCAGTCAAACCGCAGTCTGCGTTTTTTGAGGAATGCGGACCCGCGGGCTGTGTCGCGCTGGGACGAGTGATCCGCTATGCCCGGGATGCGGGATTAATCGTGATCTGCGATGCCAAACGAGGCGATATTGGCTCGACCGCGGAAGCTTATGCCCGCGGTTACCTGGCGGGGAGCGATCCAGACGCGGCTCCGTGGGGCGCGGACGCATTAACGATCAATGCCTATCTGGGACGTGACACGTTGCAACCCTTTATCGATGTTGCCGTGCAGCGTGGCGGCGGTTTGTATGTGCTCGTCCGGACCAGCAATCCTGGGGCGGGGACGTTTCAAAACCGCGTTAGCGATGGCTTGCCGCTTTACCGGCACGTTGCCGCTGTCGTCGAAGAACTTGCCGTTCAAACCCGAGGAGCGGATCCATTCGGGGCGGTCGGCGCCGTTGTGGGAGCCACTTATCCTCAGGAAATCACTGAGCTACGGCAAGCGATGCCTCACACGCACTTTCTCGTCCCAGGATATGGCAGCCAGGGGGGAACTGCGCAGGACGTCGCGAAGGCGTTCGTTCCCGGTGGACTAGGAGCAGTCGTGAACAGTTCGCGAGGAATTATCTTCGCCCATAAACGCGCTCCTTATTCCGAACTATTCGGAGCGGCCAAGTGGGAATCCGCCGTCGCCGCCGCAACACAAGATATGATCAACGACTTGGCGAAGCACGTTGGGATGTGATAATACGTCATTGATCAGTCGTCAGTCGCAATTGTCATGATACAAATCGGGTCAAAAGCTATGTTACTAGGTCAATGCGGAACCACTCCCTTCGATTGGAATTTCACGCTGTTTGGCTTTCGAGTCCGCGTGCACCCTTTCTTTTGGGTGCTTTCGATATTCTTCAGTTACAGGTTTAGCGACGACCTGCCACCGCACACTAATCTGATGCTGACCGCCATTGGAGTGGCTTGCGTCTTTGTTTCAATCCTGATTCATGAGCTCGGTCATGCATTCTTGATCCGCTACGAGGGATTTGTTCCTGAAATTGTGTTGCATGCGTTTGGCGGATATGCCCAATATCAACCTTACCGCGCGATTCATCCACGAATGAAAATGCTCATTTCTTTCGCTGGACCTGCTGCAGGGTTTCTATTCTATGCCTTGATTTGTGCCGCGGAAGAACTGTTCTTGCAGTATGGACCTGCGAACCCACACTTTCTGATTCGCTACGCATTTTACGAGTTAAAGTTCATCAATCTGTGGTGGGGGCTGATCAATTTGCTCCCAATTTATCCTTTGGACGGTGGCCAGATCGCCCGTGTCTGGATGCAGACCCGGTGGGGCTTCGGTGGTCTGGCATATTCACTGTTCGTCTCGATTATCT
>JAQGHT010000753.1 GCA_028291565.1 Planctomycetaceae bacterium
CCAGACGGAATACGATCGGCTCAAAAAAGCGGGAGTAGAATTCACTCAACCTCCAGTCGCGATGGGACCCGTGACCACAGCAGTCTTCGCCGACACGTGCGGAAACCTGATTCAAATTGCGCAAAAACAATAAGAGAATCAGGAACCGATCAGGACGTGAGGCCTGAACAATTCGCCTTCCAATGACCGGCAGTGGAGACCAACTGAATGAGACCATTTCTGAGAACTGTTTTGTCGACCGTTGCGGGACTTATTACAGCACTGCTACTGCTGATTGCGGTGGAAGGGTTCAGCGCCGTGGTGCATCCGGTTCCAGAGGGATTCGGCAGCACGCCGGAAGAAATGTGCCAGCACGTCGCCAATTACCCGCCCTGGGTCCTGGCGGTTGTTGTGCCGATGTGGGGTGGGATCGCATTCCTCAGCGTCTGGTTGACTGCAAAGATCGGTAACCTCATTTCCGCCGGGATCGTGGGCACTCTGTTCATGGCAGCGGTGATTGCCAATATCATGATGTTGCCTTATCCGTCGTGGTTCAGTATTGCCTGTCCACTCGTCACGTCGATTGCCGTTGTCATGGCAGTCCGTCTGAATTACCGCCGCAGTCCCACTGGCCAGGCAGTAGGAAACACCGGGAGCGATGTTCGCTCCGAGTTTGAATAACTTCTGAGCCGCCAGTAGCAGCCAAATTCTGCCACCTGCACTTTGGGAGCATTACTGCATCCGTTTGTCGTTGACGTTGAATCGCCACGAGATTGGCCTGCACGTACCTGGGTTTGCCGGCATGTTCCATCGACGGAAAACCACCTGCCGCAGGAGCGATCGCACGGTGGCGACGGCGTCAGTAGGGGGCGAAGGTTTTGGGCTGCGGAGTATCTTTGGTGACGACTCGCCAACTCTCTCCAATCTCGCGAAAGGCGCGGAAGTCTTGCGAGCGATAGCCGAATTCCAATTCGGGAGTCGTGACGGGCTTTCCATTCGCCTGGTACGAGTGCATCGCCGCATCAAGCGCACCGCTGCACAGCAGAGTCCGTTCGACTGGAGAGGGGGACTTGCCGGTTCGAAAAAAGTGTGCGATCGCGTGTGACAGGGCGCTGAACAGGTTCAGATTGCCCCATGGACCGTTGTAGAATGCGGTTGCTAGTGGCTCGGCCTGATTTTCCAGGCGGCAAGCGAAGTTCCAGCGGTCGCTCGAACTCCCGACCTTCAGCACCGCGCCGCGTGTTCCATCCTTGTATGTCACCAGGAGGGCGTGGTCACCTTCGGGCTTCGTTGTTGGAGTCCCCCCGATGCCCGCAACCGGCCGGTCTTGACGCTTCATTCCCGAATCGCGCTCCGCGGTCATTGCGGCGGTGGCCAGGTCGATTGACCAACGGCCCTCCTGTTTTGCTTTTTCGTACGCCGCGTCGGCCAGGAATTCGACTCGCGAGATTCCAGTCTCGCCGCCGCGGCGCGCTTCAATCATGGATTGCAACACTTCCAAGCCGTGGAAGTCGTAGACTTCCCGACCACCGCCGTGGATCGCCACGGCTTCGATCACTCGCGCATCGCCTGGCACTTCCGTGGGGGGCCGGCGCTCGGCCAGGGGAACACTGCTGCCAGCCATCAGTGGAATCCCAAGCCTCTGAGCCTCGTCGTACATCTGCTTTGCCCAGTCCCAACGATACGAAAGATGTTTATCGTTAAAGATCGGCACGAAGCGCTGACTCCGCTGCATCGTTTTTACGATTTGGTCGAAGAACTCCTTACGCGGGTACATCTTCTGGCCGAGTTCGTTTGTGGGATACTCACCGTGCTCGCCGATCAGCAGCACCGCATCAACGGCCAGATTCTTTCCGCCCAGGCACAACGCCTTATCGATCGTGTCAAACATGGGGACCGAAAGTCGCTTTGAGGCCTCGCGAGCCATGTCATTCGCCGGGAACTGGTCAGCATACCACGCGACGACATCGACGCCTGGATCAACTCGTTTTCCGCGGAATAAGCAGGTTCCCATCAGGTTCATCAGAATATTGTAGGCGTGCGAACGATGCCGCAACTCGGTAAAGATTGCCGCGACCTTTGGACGCCGCGCAGCTTCGAACGATAATCCGCGTCCCGTCGCAGAGGAAACAGCCACGGCGCCAGTCACGGCCAGGAACTCGCGTCGCGGGATGCTTCGTTTTTGCGGGCTCATCGATATTCTCCTCACACCTGTTATTGACTCGATGCGACATCATCCTAAAGCAACGAGGTAGATGCCAGTGTGTCAGAGTCGCTTGATGTGGGTTGATTAACACGATTATGGTGGCACGACAATTGCGGCTTTGATCCGCGAGTCGCACAGAATGATCATAGCGGGGGCGGAATTGAGCGCCTTGGCCGCGGTGTCGAGGTCTGATGTTCGCGTCGCGAGAGCTGGGTAGGTCCAGAGCATGGCAGGCGTTGACTCCGGAGCTGCGATCGCTCATCATTTCTGAGCTAGCTGCCTGCATTATGGTCGTCATTTTTTCGGAAGGCCGGGTCGATGCTCGTGACGGATGTCAAAAGTCGACCTCAGTATCAGCAGTTGAGGTTCGATGCCAGCGGACGTTTTCATCTGTTCGTTGGCCAGGGCGAAGGGGGGCTCGCGTTGCTGCGGGTTCGATCGGAACTGCCAGATTCCGAGGGAATCCGCGTCATTTACACGGGTGAATCGCACACGGGATCTGAACTGAGTGAAGAACTCGCTAGCTGCAGATGGCGTCACCTGACATTGCTGCCAACGCAAGTCGCCGCACTGCAGGTTCTCGATGAAGTCTTGGCTCAGTCCCTGATTGGGACTCGGTTGTACGTCGCGGGGTCGGAAGGCTTCATCGGGTTGGCGGAACAGGTGGCCGCTCGATACGACCTGCAGAGTGATGAACTCCAGCGCGAACATTTGGGCTCGAGTGCGCGTCGCGTCTTCTGCGTGCATTGCCAGACGTCGCACGACGACGTCACGACCAATATTGTGCCTTGCCGAGGTTGCGGACGTCACCTGCTGGTGCGTGATCATTATTCGCGCCGACTCGCTGCTTTCATGGGCGTGATGGCCGATGCGGAGGTTCCCGGCTGCTTCCCGGAATTAACTGAGGGATTTGCACCGTTCGCGGCCACCAATAAGACTTTCAACACGCCTATCCCAGCGATTGAACCTCACATTCCTGCCCGAGTGGAGTCGAGATGAAGACAGTGGAAAGTATTGAGGTCATAATTGCCGCGATCGAGGAATTAACGCCCTTGATCAAACGGTTCACGCTCCGAAAGGTCGGTGGAGGCTCGTTGCCGCCATTTTCCGGTGGCAGCCACGTGACGGTCGTGATGCGTGGCGGCGAGCGGACATTTCGCAATCCGTATTCGTTGCTGAGTTCGCCCCGCAATCTTGACTCGTATGAGATTGCCGTCCGACGAGATGCTCAGGGCCGCGGCGGTTCGCTGTTCATGCACCACATCGTGACGGTGGGAACGCGGCTGGAAATCTCGCATCCCATCAATTTATTTCCGTTGTCAAAGCTGGCGCGCAAGCAGATTCTGATCGCCGGCGGGGTGGGTATCACACCCATTCTGGCCATGGTCGACGACTTGTCCGCCGGTGCCATTTCCTGGGAATTGCATTACTGCATTCGTGGGCCAGATCACGCGTATTTTGGAACCTGGTTAAGTGAGCGGTATGGCGATCGAGTCCGTCTGTACGATACCTCGATTGGCCAGCGAATCGACTTTGCGGCGCTCGCAGGCTGGCAACCGCTTGGCACGCATCTGTATGTCTGCGGTCCACAGTCGATGATCGTTGATGCTCTGGAATCCGGCAGAGTTGCCGGATGGCCCGAGAGCCATTTGCATGCCGAGCAATTTGCTCCCCCGCCGGTCGGCGAGGCGTTTGACGTGCATCTGGCAGGATCTGGAAAGATAGTCCAGGTCTCGGCGGAACAAAGCCTGCTGGAAGCGTTGGAAGCAGCCGGTATTGAAGCGCCGTATCTGTGCCGGAGCGGAGCATGTGGGCGCTGTGAACTGAACGTACTGGAGCTCGATGGCGAACTGCTGCACAACGACCACTGGCTGACGGAAGAAGACCGGCTCAGCGGCACGAAGATCATGCCCTGCGTCTCCCGCGCGAAATGCCGGCGACTCGTATTGGATTGGTGAACGTTTGAGATTCTGAAAGGACGACCCGGATGACAACGGTATTCAAGCAAGACGAATCCTTTCGGGCGCCGTTTCACTATGGAAACAGTCCCGCAGGCATTCGCCGATTCCCGTTCCCGTTCGACCAGGATACTTTTATGTATTCGGTCAATGTCGAACCGCACCTGCCGGGGCCAATCGGATCGTGTTATGAATTTCCCATCGATATTGACGAACATTACGTTGCCGAATGTCGCGAACGTGAGATTTGCCTGGCGACGACCGAAAATCGCTTTCTGGCTCTGCCGCACATGCTGCCGGCCCAATGGGACGTCCTGGAACTCATCACCACTCATTTGGCTCACGATTATCCCGAACATTTTGAATTGCAGCGGGACGGCAATCACTGGCGCTGGATCAATCGTCCTTTGGGTCGTGACGATACATTCACATTCGGCGATCCAGCCACGCTGCCTCACGCACCTTTGGAATATATCACCCGACAGACGCAAGGCGATTGGTGCGTGCTCGACCAACGGAATGGAAATCTTTGGCTCGATGCGGGGATGGTCACCACCCAGGCCGACTGGTCGTTGAATTTTGATCTGGGGATGAACTTTCGCGAGTGGCATGGCCCTGTCCCGCTCGCGCCAGAGCTGGGCGTCTTCGACCGCGCGCTGAAGTTGCTGATGAATCTGCAACTGGGGAACCCCGTCCGGCGACTGAATTGGACGATGACAATTCATCCACGGCTCGATACGTCTCCCGAGCAGTATCCGGTCTGGGGTCCCGATCGTACAGGTGTGACACTGGACAACGTCGGCGATCTGGCGCATTTGC
>JAQGHT010001225.1 GCA_028291565.1 Planctomycetaceae bacterium
AGCAGGCCAACGCGAGTATGAGCCGAAGCGATTGAATCGCTCCACATTTGTTACACCGAATACGTCGGTCCATGTTTGTTTCGCCTCATTTCTGATGAACTACTGACGAGCTAAGACGCCAGACATCTGCAACTTCACAAAATCGTACTCGGATCGGCGAATGCCCGCAATCTCAACGGGACGATCTTGAGATCTCCGGGTTTGTTAAATTTGAAGTCTTGTTTGTATACATCGTGTCTGTAACTATTTTGGAATTTGTCCCTCGCTCTTCTCCTTTCGTTCCGCCACCTCAAACTCGCAGGTCAGAATGCCAAAGTCGGGCAATTCAATTTCTTTATCATTCTTATGCTCTTGATACACTTTTCCTTCCGGCGTAATCCGCACGATTGCAGTATATGTCCCCGGCACCAAGTGCCGAAGCGGCGCTCTAAAATAATGCGCCCGCCCCTGCGGCAAACCAGTAGTGTAAGGGCCTCTAAAGCAACACGAGGCCAACAAGAACAATTTATTTTCGTATAATACAAATTCCTTTACTTCTCCAATGTCCGTAAAGTAACTTTTATTCAGTCCTGTCCCATCACCCGGCAATCGCCCTATGAGTACAAGATCCACATTTGCCGGTACGAGGATCGCTTTATTGTCTTCCCTTTGCGTACGATAACGATCTCTCGCCTTGTCAAAATCCAACTCAATCGAATCAGAACCATCGGCCGCTCCGATAGGATCCGACGCGCGAACCTCGCTTTTCACCCTAATCGATATTCCCTTGAATCGAAAAACACACGATTCGAATCCAAACTTCCAACCGCTCGTAAATTCCAATATGCCTGTCTATTGATTGATCACGAAAAGTGTCGAGATTTATTGTATTCCAGCGTGAACCCGTTCATTTCGGAATGATGGGGATGGCGATGATGAGTCCAGCTGTCCGGTCTTCCAGACTCTTACGATTCGGAATATGGCATTTGAGGCAATGATTTGTCAGTTTGATTGCCGCTACTCGTCGGTAGACTCCGCCTTCAACACGTTCGTAGTCTCGTTTTCCCGATTTCAGGGCCTGAACAGCATCCATTTCAAACTGATCCTGCGGTTCGTGATCAGAATTCATGGCTTGCCCATCAACGGCCAGCCATCGAAGTTGAATATGTTGATCCTTTTCCAGTTCCGCAAAGACATCCTTCAGCACCGCAGCCGGGAGTAGTAGTCCCTCATCCTTTCGATAGTATCGATGATGCACGACTTGTAGCGTTGAGTGCATGGCTGTGTGAAGAATTTCGGCCTGGTGTCGGGCTTCTTCCAGCAAGGGGGCCGCGATGGTGGAACGTGCTTTCACTTCAGCGACTTCAGGCGTCTTTCCCAAGGTCCCGAGAGGCTCCTGGCTCAACCCCGATGAGATCGATGCAATGCTGACTGCGATCACCAAAACCGTACATGAGTATTTCATCATAATGAGCAGTTTCGTCCGAAGAGAGGGCGACTCAGAGGGTAAGGTGATTCCTGGATGGATTGTCTGCTGGTCTCAGTGCCGGCAGTCGTGGTTAACGTTTTTCGGGTTCGACAACGTCGCTGTGAACCGGCATGCTGACCACCAGTACGGAGAATTTGGGAGTCTTGGTTGGCTCTTTAAAAAAGTTTTCGTGACATCGGATGCACCCGTCGGTCAGGCGAATCGCGACGGCTCGGCGATAGTATCCCTCTTCGATAATCTCAACATCGGACTTTCCCGCTTCTATTTCCTTCGCTGCGTACTTTTCAAACGTACTGTTCGGCTCGTGGTCGATGTTCATGGCCTTCGTGTTCACTGAAATCCACTTTGCCTGAGCCCTTGTTTCCAATTTCATGTCAGAAAAGATCTCTTCCATGGCACGTGCCGGAACAATTGTGCGGTCGCCGTGGAAATAGCGGTGATGCATCACGTTCAAGGTCGACGCATAGATTTCCTGCATGATCTTCGCGCGATCGCGGGCAAGGGCGACCGGGACGCGGGCCCTTTCGTCGGCTCTTATCTCGGAAGCGGACGGCTGCGTCCCTTTCGGCTTGTTCTCCTGGCTTTCGGATGGCTGCGCCGAGAGTGCAACAATGATACACGTCACAACCACAGCGCCGATCAACTGTCCTGGACTATTCCACCACTTTGGCTGCATGTTGACATTCCTATTGATAAAAGTGTTTCAGTTTTTCACAGAGGACGTCTCGCGGTTCAAGCTGGCGGCATTTCATTCGACTGAGAACTCGCAAAGAGGGATAATCTTGCTTGTCGAACGCAGCAACTGCCCGATAGTGACTTGAGAAAACGCTTCTTCGGTCGCAGCGTAGGCTCGGTCCAATTCCTTGTGGAGTGGACAAAGGCTCGTGTGAGACGGTAGTCCCAGAGGACAATGACGAATTCGTTCCAGGGGCGCCACGGCGTTGACCACATCGAGAATGGTAATTTCCTCGGCCGAGCGGGCAAGTGCATATCCGCCGCCCGGTCCTGAACGGGAACGAACTAGTTCTGCGCGCACAAGATCTTGCAATACGGTATTCAAGTACCGGCGTGGAACCTTCGTCTGCTCTGCCAGCTGATCAGCCGACTCGGACTGATCGGAGGCGTAAGCAAGACAAGCCATCGTGCGAAGCGCATATTCGGCAGTTTTCGGTAACATGACATCATCCTCTCAAAGTGCCACTCCTATTCTACATATGAATGTGTAGAATGCAAGCGGTATGGCTCCAGCGGAAGAACTCTGGATCGGATTCCATAAGAAGAATTGGAGCATCTCATCCG
>JAQGHT010000757.1 GCA_028291565.1 Planctomycetaceae bacterium
AATTCCGAGTTGGACAATTCCACAGAATTGAAACTGACCTTGATTGAACGATCAAGCGCAGGCGGCTGGCTGGTCCGACCTCAACTCAGCGCATCGCACCTGCAAATCCTCGAACGATTCGGCCGGGTCCCATTGCCTCCGTATATGGAACGTGACGAAGCCACCGCGTCAGATCGTGAACGGTATCAAACTCTTTATGCACGGCATCCAGGATCAGTCGCCGCGCCAACAGCCGGACTTCATTTGACGCCGGAGCTCCTCGAGCGTTGCCGCCAACGCGGAATCGACATTGCGACAGTGACATTGCACGTCGGCCTGGGAACATTTCGCCCAATCTCCGCGAGCCGTCTGGACGACCATGTCATGCACTCAGAATGGTGCGAAATCTCAACAGAAACGGTCGCGGCGGTGCGAAGGACTCGCAGTCGAGGGGGGCGGATCGTCGCTATCGGGACAACCTCGGTCCGAACACTCGAAACCGGCAGCCAATCGGGTGTGCTGGAACCGTTTCAAGGGGATACCCGGCTGTTTATTCGACCACCCTACGACTTCCATTCTGTCGACGTGATGTTCACCAATTTTCATTTGCCGAAATCGACATTGCTCGTTTTATTGTCCGCCTTCGCCGGCCGCGAACAATTGCTTGAGGCCTACCAAGAGGCCATCGCATCACATTACCGCTTCTACAGTTATGGCGACGCGATGCTTGTGCTTTAGGCACTTTGAACGCAGGCGATCGACGGGTGACTGGCGAACATTTTTATTTTTCTGGTTTTTTACTGTTCGCGGCCACGAATGAGTCTTTTTCAAGACTGATCCCCGCGATCAAACGTCGCATTCTTAACCATGCGTGGAATAGTTTCCATTTTCTTGTACGGAATTCACGACGCAGCGCCACTATTAATTGAAACACTTCGAGGCGAACCGCCAAGAAGCTCCAATTTCGTGAGACTCGATGATGCGTTTGACACTGCGAACTCTGCTGGCATACCTCGACGACCTGCTGGAACCCGCTCAAGCAAAAGAGCTTGGTGCAAAAATCCAGGAAAGCGAAAAGGCCGCCGAATTGATCATGAGAATCCGGGACGTCATTCGGAAACGCCGATTGACGGCGCCCGTTGTGAATGGCCCCGGTTGCGATCTGGATGCGAATCTCGTTGCGGAATATCTCGACAACACATTGCCCCCCGAGGGAGTGGCGGACCTGGAAAAGATCTGCCTGGATTCCGATACGCATCTGGCGGAAGTTGCAGCCTGTCATCAGATTCTGACGCTCGTGCTGGGCGAGCCGGTAGATATCGGCTCACACAGCCGCGAGAGAATGTATGCCCTGGGGCAAGCGGCGGCTCAAATGGGCGCCGCCGCCGCCGCCGAGCACTCCGCCGAGCCAGAGTCGGTAACTGGAAATCGTGGAAAGCCAACGGCTCCGATGATTACCCCAGCGACAGTGGGATTAAACCGCAAGGCGATCCATGATTTAGATCAGCCACGCCGGAGCGACAGTCTTCGGGGCGATAGTTTCATTGGAAAAGGTCAAGCCACTGCCGGCCACCCCAGCGCCAGCCTGCCTGGTCGACCAGTTCCAGCCGTTGGCACTGGTGGAACGAATGGGCAAAGAGCAGGTCATTCGGGGATCTTGTCGGCTCCTGAGCATGCTGCCGCAGCACCACAGTCCATGAGCAAGTCGACCATCATCTCAAACGCGTCCTCATTGTCTGGACTTGGTCCGGCTGTGAAATCAGTTTCCGCGCCGCGGCCTGCTTCTGCCACAACACCGGCATCGGACGCGTCAGCCAATCCCGCTCGAAATCAATCGACAACGGAACCATTTGATCGCACAATTCCCGATTACTTGAAACAACCACCGCTTTGGAAACGGGCCCTGCCGGTGGCCGTCTTATTGCTGATTGCGGTTTGGGTTGGAACATTGCTAAAAGACAAAGATTTACTCTCGGGATTGTTGGGACGTCGGCCCGAATCGACCGCCGACAATCAACTTGCGACGACGAATGACGCGGCGGCAACGACAGCTGCGAAACAGGGAGCAGGTGGACCAAGCGGCGAAACCCCGAGTCAGGCTGCGGCTGTCGTTCAGTCAGATGCGGCAGAGCTGCAAGCGGATGCGGATTCCGAAAAACCGCAATCCGATGTCCTGCCCGCCAAGCCGAAACAAACTGAAGTCGCTGTGGCGGATCCGGGCGTTGATGCGCCTCCACCCTTAGAAGCCGGCGACTCGACAAATCAGACAAAAGCAACTGCCAAGGCACCAGTTCCGAAAGAACCGGAATCGCCCAATAAAACAACGGCCTCAAAGTCCACGGAAACAGAGGAAGCACCAGCGAATTCCAAGACTGCCACGGAAGTGGCAATTGTCGACACTCCGCGTCCGGGTGGTCCTGGCAAGACTCCGGCGAAGACTGTCAAGCCAGCACCGGCAGTTCCAACGGGGACCGACAATCGCCCCCAGCCAGTTCGTTATGTCAGTCAGGAAGGAGTTGTCCTGCGATTTGATGACGACCGACAAGGCTGGTTCCCGCTGCCTCATCGGCAATTTGTGTTCGCTGAAGATATTCTGGCTGTTCCCGAACCCTTCGACGCTCAATTCCAGTTCGGAACCGAAAAGCATCGACTGACAGCACTTGGCCCGACTTTGTTTCAAGTGATTGAGACCATGGACGACCTGCCACTGGCAATCAATGTCGAACGAGGCAAGATTCTCGTGCAACCGGCTGAGACCGCTGCGGGTACAATGCCGGCGCGGCTGAAATTGTCGTTGAATGTTCAAGGTCAGACCTGGCTGTTGGAATTGCCCGATGCGAATTCGCGTTGCGGCATCGAGATCATTCCGCGTGAACCGAATCAGTTTGAGGAGAATTTCGGACCACAAGGCTGGTCGGGCAGACTGGTTGTCGCGAGCGGAACTGTCAAAGTCACGACTCCTGAAGGAAAAGCCCAAATCATGACGG
>JAQGHT010000796.1 GCA_028291565.1 Planctomycetaceae bacterium
AGGTTTGCCGTTCAGGCAAACTCTTCGACGTACCAGTTGTTTGGCAGGTTCTTAGAGCGGTCATTCAATGGAACAGATGGCCGTGATCGGACGAATGAGACAATTTCAATTCAGTCACATGAGTCCCAAGCGTCCCATCAGTCTCATGCCCCACAGCCTGGTCTTTCGCCGGCTTCCCCCCGATAACAGCCGGTGCTGATTTCGTTCAAATATTGGCGGAGAATTATCTGTGATTCGCTCTCTCTTTCTGGCTCTCATTGTCGTTGTCCTGCACGATCACGTTTGTTTCGGACAAGACAAACCCGAAGCGGCGAAGCCCAAAGAAGTCGTCACGTATAAGGACCATGTCTCGCCCATCCTTCGCAAGCATTGCGCGAACTGTCATAACCCGGACAAAGCCACTTCGGATCTGAATGTGATGACCTACCAGACGCTGATGGCCGGCGGGAGCGGTGGTGAGTCCGTCGTCGCGGGCAGTCCCGATCAAAGTTTACTGTACAAAGCCGTCGCACACCTCGAAGAACCGTTTATGCCGCCGAAGTCGCCGAAGATTCCTGAAGCAGATCTGGCGGTGATCAAAAAATGGATTGAACTGGGTGCTCCGGAAACGTCCGTCAGTGCTGCGAAGAATGCGACACGAAAAGTCGATCTCGACTTGGCCGCAGTCTCCACGGACAAGCCGGAAGGTCCGCCGCCGATGCCCGAGAAGTTGCCCGAATTGTCATTGCCGCATACCTTGCGTTCGCACCCGGTCACGGCCCTCGCCGCTAGTCCCTGGGCACCGCTGCTCGCCGTCGCGGGACACGAGCGAATTCTGCTCTACAACACCGACGACTTGAAGTTGATTGGCGTCTTACCGTTCCCCGAACGAATTCCGCACGTCTTGAAATTCAGCCGCAACGGTAAGCTGCTGCTTGCTGCGGGCGGGCATGGGGCGAATACCGGGAAGGCAGTTTTATTCGATGTCACAAGCGGCAAGCGGGTGACTGAGATTGGCGACGAAACGGACAGTGTCCTGGCCGCCGACATCAGCCCGAATCAAAAATGGGTGGCACTTGGCGGGCCTGGCAAGATCGTGAAGATCTACTCCGTCGAAACCGGCGAATTGAAGCACAAGATTAAGAAGCACACGGACTGGATTACGTCGATCGAATTCAGCCCCAACGGCGAAATGCTTGCCAGTGGCGACCGGAACGGCGGAGTTTACGTCTGGGACCCCGAGACCGGCAGCATCCTCTTCACGCTGGGCGATCACAAGGACATGATCACCGACCTGAGCTGGCGCGCCGACTCTCAAATGCTCGCCACGGCCAGTGAGGACGGCCGCGTGATCTTGTGGTATGCCGAAGATGGCTTCCCGACGCGGACGCTCAATGCAACGGCAGGTGGTACTCCTGTTCGTGCTCCCAGTACTCGCGGAAAACCAGCCGGAGTGCTCGCTGTCGCCTATGCCCGCAACGGTCTGCTCGCCACTTTGGGGCGAGACAACTCAGTCCGCATCTGGAAGCCCGACGGCAACCAGCAGACCAAACTCGAGGGTTTCACCGACACTCCGTGGCGCGTCGTTTTCAGTCACGACGGCGAACGAGTCATTGCCGGCGACTTTACCGGCGAGCTGTATGTCTGGAACGTGAAAGACAAGACGCTCGTCGGCAAGCTCACGACGAACCCGTAAGTCGCATTGTTCCGGCCTTGAACTCGCGATATCATCATATTGCATTAGATTAGAGGCTGACAAAGAACTGGCATTGGCCGTAGGCGATGTCTCTCCGAGACTCGCAGTCGAAGAGCTTTTCAATAGCCGTTCAGGCAAACTCTTCGACGCACCGGTCGTCTGGTCGGTTCTTAGCCATTTGACATAGAACACTATCAGAACTCGACGGTGCGACGCGTGTAGAACTTGCAGAGTTCAATCACTTGAACCAGTTTGCGTTTAGGTGAAGCGGAATTGGGCCGAAACCCAAATCGCCGCTGGCCGGAGTTGAACATTCGACCTGGTCGAATTAACGAGTCTCGAACCGGGAAGGGACGGGAATGAACATCACACTTGATCCAGATCTGGAATCTGCATTGAGCGATTTAGCGCGAAAACGGGGACTTACCCCGGAAGTGTTGGTATTGAACACGCTGCGCGAGCAAATCCTGGCCCCCACCCGACACATCCAGCCACAGGACGAATGGGAGAGACGATTAGTTGGAATCGCGACTGATTGCGGAGTCAGTCTGCCCCATGAGACCGTTAGTAGCGACGGACTCTACGACTAATGGCCCATCTGGTCGACACAAGCGTTCTGGCCCGGCTTGCGAACAAGGCCGATCAGTTCCACTCTGTTGCCACTCAGGCGGTCATGGCATTGCACCGGCGCGGAGAGATATTGCACGTCACGTCACAGAATCTCACGGAATTCCGCAATGTGGCGACCCGCCCCACCGCAGTGAATGGCTTAGGGCTTTCTGCAATCGACACGGAGGCGATTGCAGAGGTTTGGGAGGCGATGTTCCCTCTATTAGCCGAGACTCCGGCTATCTTTCCGGCCTGGAAGGTTCTCGTCGGTAACCTCGGAATCATTGGCAAGCAAGTCCACGATGCACGCCTGGTCGCCGTCTGTCATGTGCATGCAGTGACGCATCTGTTGACTTTCAACGTTTCGCACTTTGTTCGAATGGCGAAATTCGGCCCGGGTATTGAGATCGTCGACCCCGCGAGCATTTGAGCACACTTAGAATTGCGGAGAAATCACCCACACTCTCGAACGTGCGGCGACTGTGAGATTTGCTCCGAGTTTTCTTCTTTTCCCTCACTGGTTCGCCTGCATCGAATTCACCATATTCTGGGTGTTCACCATATCCTGAATATTGTTCACCATATTCTGCGTGTTGATCATGTTTTGAGTGTTAATCATATTCTGAATGTCGCTTGAATTATCATAAGCCGGCGGACTCTCAACGCTACTCGTTTGAATATTGTCCGAACTTTGATCCTGGCCGATCTGACTGGGATAGTGTGCAAACAAATTACTCATTTGTTGCAACTGTCCAAATCTGATGCCGGGTCCGTAGAGCGAGATCCAAACGCGAAAGCGTTGGTTTAGATAAAACTCGGCACCATGAACCATACCACCATCGACGTAGCGTTGGGCCTGCGGCACGGGTGCAGGGCAATTGTCCGTCGCAGTCCAGCCTGATACGGCTTTGACCCGTTTCGCATAATCCAAGCCGAGCAGCGGGTCAGTGGTGGTCCAGGAATACTTCTCGTCCTTGACCCATTTCCCATCCGTCAATTTGAATGCCCAGACCGAGAAAGCCGGTTTGTTGGGAATCGCAGCCGGCTGGACTCGTATGATCCCCGGCCCATGGAACACGGTATGCACAACGCACGCTTCCGGCAGGTTTGTCGTCACCGACCAGCCTGCAAAGCCTGTGACTTGTGTCGCATAGTCCGCGGCCTGCTTGATATTGGCCGTACTCAACAAGTGAGTCGTTTGCCTCACGTACTGTTGCCCATCCCATCTGAAGCCCCAGACTTCGTAAGTGACAGGTGGCGGTGGAGGCGGTGCGGAGGGCTTGGAATCTTCTGCCAGAACTTGTCCGGCAAACAGCAGGCATGCGGTCCAGACTGCGATTCTCATAACAATTCTCCGAACGTGTTGCGACTTGCGATTCCCACACGGCACACGTCAGGCATGTTGCGTGCCAATACAAAATTCCACACTTTTCGTGCGAATTGGCAAGACTCCGTCTCCAAACTGACGACGGGGCGCCCTCAAAAAGAATCAACAACAGCGACACGCACGGCGGATTTTCCAGAGCCATTCAGTGCCGCACACGGCAATGTGGCACGACACTCCGTGTCGTGAAGCATTGAAGTAAGATGGACACTCCTGTCCGTCTTCGGGTGGCGTGGGATCAATAGAATAGGACTGGCACTTCAGCGTTCCGTCGCAGTGAGGGATAGACAAGCGGTCGCTTGGGGTTAGCCAACAGCGCGAGGATTCGTCAAACTGGCGCTCAGCTCGGTCGGAATGATGTCGGCTGGTGGTGGAAATCTCACGAAAATAAAAGATACGGAAAAAAAGACAGGCATATTGAATCTGTGGTCGACCGCTGAGGTGAGAAAGTAACGCGAGATGCACTTGCCTTAAGCTGGTGTTGCGTGGATGGGTCAGAAGAGTAGCTTTTTTGGGCAGAGGTTGATCGATCGGTGCACACCGGATGGATCACTTTCACCTGATCCCAGTGAGCTCGTGCAGTCGCTCTTCGATCCATCGCTCCCGGTGAGCGCTCTCTGCGCCACACAGAAAAGCCCGCCGCACGCAGCGCCAGATACAGTGCCAAAATGGAGTGACGGCCTGGTTGACCAGAACCTTGCGATCAGTTGCCATGACATTCCTCGAACGCCCAAGAAAACTCAACCGAATCCAGTTTTGCTTGCAGACATGTTCTGCCTGAGATTATGATCTTTTCAAGTCATCATATGCCTGTCTTCTATTTCCTTTTGCGCAGTTTGTGTCGTCGCGTTCCTTGGATCAGCGATCGTTATTCTAGGCGCGACTTTGATAATCGCAATTGACTTTGCCAGGAATTGTATGGATGTGTCCAATCGATTGCCTCAACGCTAATGCCATCTAGTGATGCAACTGTTGATATCAGAGCCTGTCTGCTTTTGCCATAACAAAATGCTTGCCCCCGTTGTTTGGAGTTATAACGTGTCAATATCACTGAAAGGACTGTTTTGGGCATTCTTTGTCAATGTCTTAGGAATTGCCTCTCTCGTATTGTGTGTGCTGCAAACTCCCAAGGACGCCAGTACTATCTTTGTATGGTTTGTTGCTACAACATGTATTATGTTTGTTGCACTTAAGCTAAACCCTTTCAGATTAAACGGGATGAAAAACAAAAGAGAACAATAAGACATGCGTACTGTGACTACGTGGAAGAACGAAAAGGGGTCAGGGAAAGCGCCGATAAAAGCAGGATGACGGTAGCGGATGCAAGGTCCGCACAAACGAAGGGATAGCAAACCAGTTTGACCTCGAGCCATGCGCCGACTCTCGCGAGGGGCAACTCGGGGTCAGGCTCCGCAGAATTCAGAATTGGCGGAATAAAACATTGGTCTTGGCAAAGATCCGAATCCGCCAAATCTGAAATGTGCGGTGCCTGACCCCTATCAGAGGTACGCGTCGCGAATTCTTCCGACTCCACCAATCCATTCTCAGTGACCGCAGCCAGTCTTGCCGTCTGCGGTGTTCCAGCCAACGCCAAGTCACGTGCCAGACGTCATCAGCGATATTCAGTCGCGGTTGTCTGGGTATTAGCAACTTCTGATGTCACGAGTGCACCCGGATGGGGTCAGGCACCTCAGATTTCAGATTTGGCGGAACATCAATCAGCTTATCAATGAGCCGTTCCCCGCCAATTCTGAATTCTGCGGAGCCAGACCCCTTGCCCCAGCGCGAAGCCAATCAGGTCTATCAATCGAGAAAAACTTGAGTGAGGCAGATTCAAATTGAGATTTCTCATTGGGGTGGCATTGACAAAAACCTACGGATTCGGCTGCCCATGGCACCCTACGCCGTTAACCCTTTTTTGTACATCGCCAGAACTTCTTTGGCGAGTTTGACTTGCTGCGGTGTTGCTTCGTTGATGATGGGACTGCCAGCTGGCTTTTCCTTCTTCTTGCGGGGATAGTTGCGACTCGCTTTATTCTTTCGGACATAGGAGTCGATAACGGCAGTGTGAAGCTGTTGACATAGTCCTGCCTGACGTTCATAGGGATGACGATATTCCCTCATGACCTCGCGAAACGCGCGCAGCATCTGCGCCGTACTCACCTTCTTGGTGGGAGTGCCGACACGCCTTGCTTCAATGAGAGTATAGAGAGCCATGGCCCACAGACCAGCAAGCGACCATTCCAGTTCCAACCAGGCATTGTCAGGCGATAGGCTCTGCAATTTGCGGCGATTAAATGTCTGTTTGAAACTTCTGTAAAATAATTCGACTCCCCACCGGCTACGGTAAATGTCCATGATTTGCGAATCGGATAAACGGTCCTTGGAGCACACATTCGTGACCAGATAAACGGGATGTTTCCCGTTATGAATCACGATCAATCGCAGGACCAATGGCGGTTGATTCTTACGTGCCGCCTTATCGGGCCAGAGATAGACTGTCTGGCCTGACTGACGAGCACAGCCGAGGTGTCGCAGTAAGTTGACGTTTGAGCCAACACGGATCACAAAATGTCGGCCACTCTCAATGACTTGCTTCCAATACTCATAACCCACGAATCCGGCATCCGCCGTGATGAGTGCCTGGAGCGGCAGACTGCTCAGCATTTCCATGAAGTGAGATCGCTCGCTACAGTCTGAGGGGCCCGTTCGCCAGTTCCACGGCAGTCCCGTGCTAATATGCCACAATGTGGTCAGCCACATTTGGGGTGAATCGGCCATACGGGAATGGGAGGACTTCTCAGCCTTCTCGTTTCCCTTCTTTCCTTTTTTCCCCTTCTTCTTGCGGTTGGCGGAATAGGCATGCTGATTCGACGCAGTCCGCGGTAAGTCGATCCGACTGCCATCCACCGCATACAGGACGAAGCCGTGCAGGCCCCAGCAATCCGGCAGGTTGTATTGCATGCGATGCCGCATGGCGTCTTGAAGGGGCGGAATCAAATCGCTGGTCCAGCGTGACAGCAGTTTGATAAAGGCCTGATAGCTTTGGGCCAGTTCCCATTGCAATCCAAACAGATAACTGGTTATCTTGCGTGCGATGGAAAACCGATCCTTCACGGAAGGCTGTTCTCCCCAAGCCCAGAGCATTGCGGCGGCAGCGAGTAATGACGGCGTCCAGGTGCAATCGTCGCGGAACTTGATCTTCCAGTTGACGCACCCGAGCAGCCATTTCAAAGCGCGCCCGAGACAAACACCCTTCACTCCATTGACGGCGAGACTCAAGTCTTGATGCGACATCCCGATTCCTTTCGGGTGAGTAGTAGTGGGTCGTAACAACCTCCGTGGTAAGAGATGTTATTACCGCAAACCTCTGTCGCATCAAGACTTCTTT
>JAQGHT010000825.1 GCA_028291565.1 Planctomycetaceae bacterium
AGCATATCAATCAGCTTATCGGTTGCCCGACCGTCTCCGTCCAGGTCGAGACGAACGTCAGCCAGACGCAGCGGCAACACCACGCTTGAATCATTGATGGCAGCGAGTGTTTTCTCGGCCGAGTCCAAGTCGTTTTGGAAGTTGATCAGCACGCGGCGGAAAGCGGAGTAGGTGATCGGCGTCGGATCAGGATTCGCGGGGATGGGCAAACGCACAAAGGGTAAGCGGGTGTTTTCGGGCCGGCAACCGTATTCATAAAGCGACTGACCGAGCCGTTCCACCCCCCGGACGAATCGCAGCACCCCCAGGCCAAAGCGGATCTGGTCATCCTTCGGCGAAGTTTCAAGCGCTGCTTCCTGGACTTGCTCGCCCTTGGCCAGCTGACCGGAATGCAGGTATTTCTCCACGAGAGGCGAATCTTCCGCTCGGAGCCCGTCGATGAAACTCACAGATGAAAGACTGAAGAGAATGATGGAAATCGTAATTCGCCTCATGCTGTACTTTCTGCGCTCGGGATCACGTCGAGAACTTGGACATGGACTTGGAACAACCGGCGAAAACGGGGGCAGGCAATGCCGGGAGCGATGTTTGCAGGCAATCTCAACAGAGATGACGGCGGTTCATTCAGTTTCTGGTCCGATGTCCCAGGTTACTCAATCTTGCCTACTTGGAAATCAGCATCCTGAAATTCCTTACGGCGTTCGCCGGAAGGAAAGTGGGTTAACAGGTCCCTCCACCACAGTGTAGTCGATCAAATTAATGCTGCGCAGGCCAATGTGAATTCGAAGTATTTTCAGATTTTGTAGTGGAATCAGGCGCCACAATTCCGCACAATGTGAACCAGCACGTCCAGTTCACATTTCTTCCAGGTGGTAAGATGACCAAAAATCTCGTCCTATTTGGCGGCTGGAGTCTGGCTTTCGTCATTGTCGTGGGCATCTTGATCTTGAGCGGTCCAGAACCGATTCAATCGTCGGTGATCCAGACATCCAATGCGATCATTACAATCTCGCAGCCGATAGGGAGATACCAACCACCCGCGTCACGACCCGAATTCAAACCTCATAGAAATGAAAACGGTCAACTGCTCGTCGGAACAGGTCCGCATTTCCCCGCGACGGTAATCAGTGACAATTCATATGGCGCTCGGATGTGGGGCAGCACGCAAAATGTTTCGGCGATCGACGGAAGTGCGGCTGAAGTCGGTTCCACCTCATTGACGCTGTCTACAGAGTATCTTCGCGCTACCGATTTCCGATTTACGCTGGAACCAGATTGCGTCATCGACGGCATTGAAGTGACGTGCGTTCGCAAAGGAAATGATCGGGCAAACACCACTGACGAAAGGATCCGACTGATCAAATCAGGAACGATTCTGTCCGGAGAAAAATCGGCGGAAGCAGTCTGGGCGTCGTCGCTCAAATCAGAGACCTTCGGCGGCCCTACGGACTTGTGGGCAGCAACATGGACACCGAGCGAAATCAACGACGCGCAATTCGGAGTTGCACTGGCGGCCAAAGTGCCTTTGGGAGGCGACGCGAGCATCGATTCTGTCACGATTACCGTCTACTCGCATTCCGCAAACCCTATTTCGAAACCGGATGACTCCGCATTATCTATTGCCAAGTGATTGCTAAATAATTGAGGCATCCGAGTATTTGCCTGGACAGCCAATGAAAGCTCCTCGACAACGAATCACGAAGTGACCGGCCTACTGTAATCTTGGCAGATACTCACTTTGCATTTGGCCATCTTTTGAGGACGTCAGGCTAAGGCGACGCCGTGAAGGGTTTTCGCAGCGGAATTCGCTACAGTAAAATCCTTCACGGCGTAACGGCTAGGGGCGAGCAAATCCTCTGGCCAATTCGACCAGCGTTTTGACCATGACACCCGTCCCACCCCCTTCGCGATAAGGTTTGTTCGATGATGCGAATGCGGGACCCGCGATATCCAGATGCACCCACGGCCTGCCTCCGACGAACTTTTCCAGGAATTTCGCGGCGGTAATGGCGCCACCCCAGCGCCCACCCGTGTTGCGGATGTCGGCGACTTCGCTTTTGTTGAGTTCGTTGAAATGATCCCACATTGGCATTTGCCAGGTGTCTTCACCGCTTCGTTTTGACGCGGCCAACAGCTGATCACACCAACCTTGGTGGTTTGAGAAGGCCCCGACGACCTCTTCGCCTAACGCGACGACACAAGCTCCAGTGAGCGTCGCCAAGTCAATCAGACCATCGGTGCCGCAATCGACGGCATAGCTCAGAACGTCCGCGAGCACCAGACGGCCTTCCGCGTCCGTGTTCTGATTCTCAATCGTAACGCCGTTCCGCGCATGCATCACATCGCCCAGCTTGAACGCGGATCCACTCGGCATGTTTTCCGTCAGGCCCATCATGCCCCGAATGTGGATCGGTAGTTTCAATCTGGCAATGGCCTGCATCGTGCCCAGGACAGTGGCAGCTCCGGCCATATCGCACTTCATCGTCAACATGCCGTCTGTGGGCTTTAACGACAATCCGCCACTATCAAAGGTCACTCCTTTGCCAACCAATGTCAGCACTGGAGCGTCGGCCGGGGCATTGTTGTATTCCAGGACGACCATTCGCGGTGGTTGAACACTGCCCTGACTGACAGCCAGGAAGGCGTTCATTCGCTCTTTTTTTAGCCAGTTTTCGTCAAATATTTCGCACTTCAGGCCGCAATCCTGAGCAACCTTTTCCGCTCGAGCAGCGAAACTGATCGGAAAGATGACTGACGGCGGTTGATTGACCAGTTCCCGGGTCAAATTGACAGCCTCACCGATGATGATCCCTGCGGCAGCGGCGTCTTTCAACAAGTTCAGATTGTCTGATGGTTGAATCAGCAGTTGCACGTTTGAAAGTGGATATCGCTGCCGTTCTGTACGATATAAATCTTGCCCCTGTCCGCCGATCTGCGTGGCGGCGGCAATGACCTGCACTGCTGTCTCCGGCGTAAGGTTCGCGACCTGGGGAATTGCGACTGCGACGCGCTGCTTTTCTTTCGAGGAAATTTGACGCACTGCCGTCACAAAGGCCTTATGCAGCCCCGCTTCAGTCTGTTGCTCTGGCTTACCCAAACCCACGATCAGAATTCGAGACACCTTATCCAGACCCTGCACGCCTCGCAGTGGGACAAGTTCAGACAGCTTTCCGGTGAGATCTCCCGCTTCCTTCAGTCGTGTTAGCTGGCCACCGAGGGCCGTATCCAGATTGGCGATTGGGCCGGACAAGTCGCACGATTCGGGAATTCCGATGATCAACCAATCCGCATCGGCGGAAGTCCACGGAGCGGCATCCAATTGCCAAGCCATCATTGCTGCTTTCTGGAACAGAGGGAAACTCGGTCTTCATGTTGGCGAGTTTTGCAAAAAACGGAAAGACGTTTGTTGTATGCCGTTTGGCACTGATTGGGAAGTCCGTCCGGCCTGTCTTAAATCTTGATGAATAACTTCTGCCGATACAGCCACAGGCAAATCAACCACATGACGAACAGCTGAGCCGCGAATTCGCCGACTTTGCCGAAATCGCTTGCAAACAAGTCCTGACTGATGTGAATTTTCAGACTTTTCGTAATCCAAGGTTTCAACAATTGGGCCATGCAATACATCGCGATCGAATTCATTCCGACGACTTTCAGTGGAAAAGCCCACGCTTTCCAACCTTTAACATCGATAATCCAATAGAACGCCGCGAGCATCCAGAGCGTCCAGGCCGTACCGAACAGGACCCAGCTGGGCGTCCAGATCCGCTTCACGATCGGACAAATTGACCATTCAATTTTGAGCCACCACAATCGTTGAGGGTCCAGTGCGAGGGCGATCACCAGGCATAAGACTCCGGCTCCAATCAGCCGCCCGGTCTTTTTACCAGGTGCTGCGCTCGATCGCAGAAACTTGCCCGTCATCAGGCCGAACAACATGGTGACGATGGACGGTACAAAATTGAGAGTTGTATAACCACCTGCATTGGGTTCTGGAAATGGAATCCGGTTCCCTTTCGCATCGTACTGCGGAAACCAATTCAAAATGGTTCGGTCTTCAAATGCAGCCCAGTTCGTGAACTTGTTCCAGTGTGCCGCCAGGCCGTCATATTGGGGAACAAATCCTTCTGGAGGCACGACAAGACCAGGATCATGGTGGAAAAAGGCATACCAGTAACCGGCCAGCAGCACCAGCGCAAGACAAACTTGCAATCCCATTCCCCGATTCAGTAGCAACCAGACCACGGGATATCCCAGTCCGATTTGGGTCAAAACATTCGTAAACACGAAATTCGTGTGCTGGTGGTCCCAATTGGACGCGAGAAAAATGCCCAGCAGGATCAGAATTGCCGAGCGTTTCAGCACATGCAGGAATTGAGCGAAATGACCTTGTCCCTGAGCTTCACGGCTGGCGAATGAGAATGGTAAGGCGACACCGACCATGAACATGAATGAGGGTTGAATCAAGTCCCAGAAAGCGCAACCACCCCATTCGACATGATTCGTATGAAAGGCGAGTTGACTGCACAGCCAGTGCCAGGCGGCTGCATATGGCTTGTCGTCAAAGTATCCGATGACCTCAGTGTTCGCGCAGGCCTTGGATAATCCCAATCCTGATGAGGCCATGGCCAGCATGACGAAGCCTCGATATGCATCCAGAGACGTCAAACGTGCTGGGGGCGGTTTCGCGCCGGGATTCGCCATGTTGCACCTTCTTT
>JAQGHT010000828.1 GCA_028291565.1 Planctomycetaceae bacterium
TCAAATCCGCGACAACCCGAAAAATCAGATTAATTCTCCGAATTCCGGAATGTGTATTGCGCCGGCAGCTGGTCCGACGGGATTAACCGCATGTGGAGAATCGTCGTGTAACCCTCTGCCTGATAGCGACTTAAGCCCACTCGAACGGATTCCTGGCAGATCGTTAACTCGTGCCGGTCATTCCGCTTGGGAAAACTGCGTCCACAATCTTTGCTGATCTGGATTTACGTCTAAGGTGAACTCATCCGTTTTCGGCAAGAAAAGTCTCTGTTCCGACAACAACCGGACGATTTGAGATTGGCGATCCGTGTGGTCGTACTGTAGGGGTGTTGGCGTAATAAAAGCGGGCCAGGCAGTCTGAAAGCGGATCACTTTGAGGGTGGCCGATCCCGCCGACGGAAACTTTTCCGATAGAGTTGCCGTCTAACGCGCTAGTACCGAATGTGCCCACGCCGTGGGACGAACCTGATTGACCGACTGAAATCGCGGATCGGGCCGTTTGTTTGCCAGTGTGCAGACAAGTTGCCGGAGATTCGTTCCGACAGCCGAAGTGATCTCCTAAATTCGAGAGGAGCGCTCGCGTGTTCATTGACTGGCTTCCTGAAGTGTTGCGTTCCTGGCGTCCCGTGGCGAAATCGTCAACGCGGAGAAAGCGCGCTCCTGGAAACAGAGGGAGTGCGGTCGTCGCGGCAGAACGATTGGAAGACCGCACACTTCTCTCATTCACCTGGCAGGCGGAAGGACCTTCACCGATCCTGAATGGCCAGGTTGAAGGTATGACCAGCCAAAATAACCCGGACGCTGGAGCGGTTCAAACCGTCGTCGCAGATCCGCTGAATGCCAATATTCTTTATGCGGGCACGGTTAACGGCGGCGTGTGGAAAACGACAAATGCCTCAAGCCCCACGCCGACGTGGACGGCATTAACGAGTACTCAATCGTCAATGTCGATCGGTGCGATGGACCTTGATCCAACTGATCCCACCAATAAAACACTGGTTGCGGGATTCGGACAGACCAGCGCCGCCGGGGACGGTGGACCGCGAGATGGTCTGATCCGGACAATCAACGGCGGTTTAACATGGACACCGCTCGGAGTCGGAACAGCGATCGACGGCGGTAATGTCTCGGGTGTGATCGCACGCGGACAAATTATCGTGGTCGGCACGAACGGTGCTGATAATCCCTCCAATGCGACGGTTGGAATGTTCCGCAGCGCTAACGGCGGAGCTTCGTTTCAGGAGATTGGCGCTGCCGGCGGATTACCGTTTGGAACGATCAGTGATCTGGAAGGAAGTCCGACTAGTCCCAACATTCTGTTTGCGACAGTGACCAATGCCGGGGCAGTCAGTGGCGTTTATCGATCGATCGATACGGGTGCGACATGGACGCTGGTTAGCAACGCGGCGATGAACACCCTGTTCGTGACCTCTGGCAAAGCCGAGATCTCGGTCGGGCGAGCCAACAATGTCTTCGTTGGAATCCTGGGCGCGAATTCTGATCTCGCGGGACTATTTCGCTCGGGTGATGGCGGGGCAACCTGGACCGCGCTCGACCTACCGTCAACGACCGACGGCGGCGTGCAGCACGGATTGAACCCGATTATTGGTGGTTCGGCATCGTTCCTGCATTTGTCAATCGCGGCTGACCCACAAAATCCGAATTTGGTTTACGTCGGCGGCTACCTGCAACCAGGACCATATCCGAACGCCCTGGGTGCCTCGACGGCTTCTGGACGACTCTTCCGAGTTGACGGGTCGCTGGCGTCTGGAAGTCAGTCCGTGTCGCTCACCAACAACGGCAGCACATCGCGTGATAGTTCGCCTCACGCCCAGTCGCGGGATATCACGTTTGACGCTGCGGGAAATCTCATCGAAGCCGATGGTGGCGGCGTTTATAAGCGAGTCAATCCGCGCGTCACGGGTGACTGGTCCAGTTTGAACGGCAATCTGCAAATCGCCGAAATTCACTCCATCGCCTACGATTCCGTCAGTAACGTGTTGATTGGCGGCACGCAGGATACGGGCACGATCCAACAATCAGCAGCCGGTTCTCAAACGTGGAAAACAATCGCATTCGGGGATGGCGGCGTGGTCGCAGTGGATGACCAGACGTTCGCCGCGCAAGGGCAATCGATTCGATATACAACCACGCAAAACCTGAATGGATTTGAACGACAGACTGTCGATGCCAACGGCAACGTGATCAGCACGGTCCCCGTAGGCCTGAAGGTTGGAAACCAAGGTTTGCTCGGCGTCGATCCGAATGTACCCTATTTCCCGCTCTACGTGCTGAATTCGGTACTTCCAACGCAGGGTGTGTTGGGAACACAGACCGTCTACGAGTCATTCAATCAATTCGACAATCTCGTCAATATCAGCGGCCCGACCGGTTCCCGAATCACCGCGATGGCCTATGGTGGGTATTACCAGGGCGTGGCCAACCCCGACGTCCTGTACTATGCCAGCGCCAATAATATCTATTTAAGAGAACATGCTGGCGATACGCCGATTCAGTTGACGAATTATCCGGGTGGTTCGGTCCAGGACATCGTTCTTGATCCTGCGGATTATCATCACGCTTTTGTGATCGATTTGACCAACGTTTATTCAACCAGCGATGGCGGACTGACGTGGCAGACGATTACAGGCAATGTCGATCAGTTGGCCACAGGGCAACTCCGATCGATTGAGTATGTCGATTTGCCTGGCACCTCAACAGACGCACTTGTTGTGGGCGCCACTGGTGGAGTTTTCGCCGACTCACTCGCTACTCCTAATACGTGGTCGGTATTCGGCGTCGGCCTGCCGGACTCCATTGTCACGGATATCGAATACGATACGACCGACGATGTCCTGGCAATCGGGACTTTGGGCAACGGGGCATACATCATGAACGATGCGTCGTTCACGTTTAATCCCCCCACAAAGACAGGCACAGTCAACTTCAACAAATCAGTCTATCAAATTGGTGACACCGTCGACATTACGGTTCGTGATATTGATTTGATCAATACCGGAATTCTGGCGGTGAACATAGTTGCCGACAGTGGCGATCAAGAATCCGTGCAGTTGACCGAGATTCCGGGCACAGGCGTCTTCCGCGGCCAAATTGGCACCGCGACGACTGACAACGGATTTTTGCTGCATGACGGAACTCTGGAAGTGGATCGCGGTTCGACGATCACCGTCACCTACCAGGACGCGTCGAATGCGAATGGCCTTCCACAGACAGACACAGACACGGCCCAGTTGTTCACATCCTCGAGCTTGGATGATTTCACTTTCACTGACCCGAACGGGCAGGCGACGACAGATGGGTTCACAACCAGTGGACCGACCAGTCAATGGCACCTCTCGGTGGGGCATGGACTGGACTCCGGTCACTCACAGCGTGACAGCTTCTACTTTGGCTCCGGAGAATCACTCTCGTCGACCGGCGCCTATTCGAATAATTCCAGCGGCACTTTGACGTCTCCTGTGCTGAGTCTGGTGGGCGCTACGGGGCCAGTATTCCTGGAATGGAATCAGCTGTTGGATGCGGAAGATCAATTCGACACGGCGACCGTGCGAGTGATTACGAGTTCCGGCTCAACTATCGTCGCCAGCAACAACGGCCTGAGTAACATGCCAGACAGTACACTCGGGGCATGGGTCCACGAGCGGATCGATCTGAGCGGTTTCATCGGACAGCAGATTCAGGTCTCCTTCAGCTTCTCATCGAACGCCACGATTACGCACGAAGGTTGGTACGTGGACGACGTGCAACTGACCGGTACGGCGGGTGAAGTTCAGGGTTCAGTCTGGCAAGATTCGAATGGCGACGGAGTCCGCAATCTTGGCGAACCGGGGCTGCCCGGCTGGACCGTTTTCGCGGATGGCAACGGTGACGGTGTTCCCGATGATTCCGTGCAGACCTTCCCCTCGACACCGGGGGTGGTCGCGATCGCGGACAACAATGTGACAGATTCGACGATCGCGGTCTCGAATGTCAATGGATTGCTGGACGATGTCAACGTGAGTGTGACGATTCTCCACCCACACGACGCCGATCTTTCACTGGTCTTGATTAGCCCGTCGGGAACTCGAATTCCCCTGGTCAGCGGTATTGCCGGTAACGGATCCAACTTCAGCGGAACAACGTTTGATGATCAGGCCGGGACCGGCATTCAAACCGGGATTGCCCCCTATGCAGGCGCGTTCAAGCCACAATCACCATTGTCCCTGCTGAACGGCGAGCCGGCGAACGGTACGTGGACCCTGGAAATCACCGACAGCAAGGCCGGAAACGTCGGGACGCTGATCAACTGGTCGTTGACGACCTCCGTCATGGATCCGACGACTGTCACCAACGCGAACGGGGATTACACCCTGGGCGGCTTGCGTGCGGGAACATACACCATTGCTGAGGTTGCACCAACCGGTTGGCAGCAAACTTTCCCCCAGACCAGTCCGCTCGCGTCATCGACATATACGGTGACTCTGGGGACCGGACAATTGGTTACAGGTCTGATCTTCGGAAATCAGTTCGTCTTCCCGATTGTCACGACCCCCAGTGGTGATCTGACCTATACCGAAAATGATCCGCCTGTAATTATTGACGGCAGGGCAACTGTCACGGATATCAATACAGATACCAGTATTCCACAATTGCCGGCGTTCGCCAATGGATCTTTACTGGTCAGCCTGACGCAGAATGGCACTGTCGACGATCGCCTGATCATTCGGAATCAGGGAACTGGCGCGGGGCAAATCGGCGTTTCCGGTAATTCGATCACCTACGGGGGGGTCTTTATTGGAACCTTTACCGGGGGCGATGGTTTCAATCCGCTGTCGATCAAGTTCAATGTCCAGGCGACTCAGGCCGCGGTCCAGGCACTCGTTCGGGACATCCAGTTCTATGTCGTTGGGGACAATCCCTCGCCGTTGACTCGGACCGTTGAATTCGTTTTGACCGACAACAAGCAGGGCATCAGTATTCCAGTCGACAAACTGATTCACGTGATCCCCGTGAATGACGCGCCCGTGGTGACCTTGTCACCTGGCCCGATGACATTCAATGAAAACGATCCTCCGACTCCAGTCGACTTGTTTTCCACAGTGACTGATCCCGATTCCCCGGACTTCAATGGTGGGTATCTGCAGGTCAGTTTGATCGGAAACGCGAGTGGTCCGGTCACTAACACACGTCACGTTTTCAATGCCGTCGACACTCCGTATGTTTTAAATAACAATACGATCACGTCACGAATTTCGACTCTGGGATTGAATGGCACGCTGACTGACGTGAACGTGACGGTCAACATCACGCACACGAATGATGCGGATCTCATCGCTTATTTGATCAGCCCGTCCGGGACCCGAGTCAGATTGTTCAGCAACGTTGGGGCGAATACGTTTGGTTTCTCAACGGTGCAAAACTTCACGAATACGACTTTCGACGACTCAGCGGACGTGCCGATCGAATCCGCGTTCGCGACAGCTCCGTTCACCGGAAGCTTCCTGCCCGAGAAAGAACTGTTCGTAGTCAATGGAGAAGATCCGAATGGCTTCTGGTCATTGGAGATCACGGATCTCAAGAACAGTCTGCTGAATGACGGGACTGGTATTCTTAACAGCTGGTCGGTCGACCTTGGACTGACGGAAGTTTCCACCAACGAAACTTTGACGATTCTGAATCAGGGCGCGAACACCGGCGAAATTGGCCTGGTGGGAAATCGAGTGACCTATAGCGGCGATGTGATCGGTACCTTCAAAGGCGGAGTGGGAACCACACCCCTGGTTGTCAATCTGAATGCCAATGCGACACAAGTCGCCGTCCAGGCGTTGATGGAGAATGTTGCGATCCAGATTCAAGGTGACAATCCTGTCGCCGGTACGCGACAGGTGGAATTCACCGTCAATGATGGAGATGGCGGCACCAGTATCCCGCAAATTCGCACAGTGACCGTCGTGCCCGTCAATGACAACCCGGTGTTGACGCTGCCCTCGGGCCAATCGGCCTTCATTGAAGGTTCCGCGCCAGTTGTGCTGGACGTCTTCGCCACCGTCAGCGACATCGACTCGCCCAACTTCAATAACGGCATGTTGACGGTTTCGCTCGGAGCTACCGCAACTCCTGCCGACCGACTGGCTATTCGAGCCACAGGGCAGAACCCGGGTCAGATTAATCTCGTGGGAACATCAGTGCGTTATGGAACCACCACGATTGGAACCTTCGCCGGTGGATCCGGTTCAACTCCGTTGACGGTGAATTTCAATAGCAATGCCACTCCCGATGCGGTTCAGGCGCTGGTTCGCTCGATCACATTCCAAGCCGTCGGGGCAAGTCCATCGACAACTCCCCGAGTTGTGAAGTTCCAGATCACAGACGGAAGAGGTGGTGCGACGGCGATTGTTTCGAAGACCATTTCTGTCAGTCAGATCAACGATCCGCCGGTATTAACGTTGTCGACAACCACGATCCCTCCGGATCCGACGCTCGTGTCACAGGTCATCTACAACGCCAGCGGCTTGCCCACGCAAATCGACAATGCATTGACCATTAGTGATCCCGACAACGCGGTGTTCAATGGTGGTCGCTTGACGGTGACTTTGATTTCTGGTTCCTCGACCCGTGATCGATTGGCGATTGCGAATCAAGGATTTGTCGTTGTCAGCGGCACGAACGTTTCGTTTGCCGGAGTCCTCGTGGGGAAATTGACGCCTGGCATCGGAAGTGCTCCGCTGACAGTCGACTTCAATTCCAGTGCTTCAATTGAAGCAGTCCAAGCCGTCGCCCGTGCCGTGACGTTCCAGATTATCGGCCCCAGTCCGACAGTCGGAAACCGGATTGCCGCGTTCCAGGTGACCGATGGATCGGGCGGAACGAGCCAGCCCCAAAACCGGACAATTATTGTCCAGACCACCAATCAACCACCGGTCAACACAGTTCCTTTAGTGGACTACAAGACCTTGGAAGACACGCCAGTTTCACTCACGGGACTGGGTGTGGCCGATCCCGACGCCAGCTTGCAACCAATTCAAGTCACCTTGAATGTCGCTCACGGCAAAATCAACGTGCTGTCGAGTGTTCCGGGTGGCGTGACGGCGGCGGAAATCACCGGCAATGGCACCAATCAAGTCGTCATGAATGCCGATCAGGATTCGATCAACGCGACTCTACAGGCCATCAACGCCGTGAGGTACCAGGGAGTTCTCGATTACAATGGTCAAGACACTCTGACCATGACGTCCAACGATCTGGGCAATAGTGGGCCGGGTGGCCAGATGACAGATATCGACTCGGTCTTCATCGATATTCAAGCGGTCCATGACAACGCCAAGATCACACCCACCGCGACGGTCGCGACCAATGTCCGCGGTAAAGAAGCCTTCCTGGATACCGGCATTACTTCGCAGTTGGGCGACGGCCAGACGTCCATGGCCAACGCGATTTTGTCCGTCAATGTCACCACTGGGCGAAATCGAAGCGACCGCCTCGAAGTCTTGTCCGAAGGGAAGAACGCTGGGCAAATCAACGTCGTCGCTGGAAAGAGCGGCAAGCCGAGCAGCTTGAGAATTGGTTCATTGACCATCGGAACGGTGACCGGCGGTGAAAACGGGGTGGCCTTGAAGATCGTGTTTAACGCAAATGCTACCGCGGCCGATCTGCAACACGTCTTGCGAAGTATCACTTTCCGCACGGCCGTTCAGACGACGGTCTATGGGTTACGAACGGTCACCTATAACTTCACGGACAATCTGGGAATTGCGGCTTCGCCAGCAACGAAGCAAGTCAATGTCGTAAGACAGTAATGCTACCCGATGGCAACTCGTTCCCATGCTCTGCATGGGAACGCAATTGCCCGAAGCTCCGCTTCGTGTGGAACCGAATCTCAACTATTCCGATAAGAAGCAGAGCTTCGAAGAGTAGTGTTCCCATGCGGAGCATGGGAACGAGATCAAATGGGACCAATGGGATTTGAAACTCTCATGTGTCCCATTGTGCACAAGGTTGTGGTTCCTGACGGGACTGACTATCACACCCCCTCGGGAACAGGAAACACCGCTTTTACAGTCCGTATTCCTTGATCTTGCGATAGAGAGTCCGTTCGCCGATTCCGAGCATTTCGGCCGCTTCTTCGCGCTTGCCGCCGGTCAGTTCCAAAGTCCGCTCGATATAGTATTTTTCGATTTCGGTAAACGGTCGGCCAACCAGAGCATCAGCACCAGGACGAGTTGTGATACTCCGGTCATTGTCGTCCTTGTCGGCACCCAGGGGAGCCAGTTCGTCCGGCAAATCTTGCGAATCCAGGAACCCGTCGGTATCTACGACAATCATTCGTTCGACCCAATTTCGCAACTGCCGGATATTCCCTGGCCAGTCATACGTCATAAAGGCCTGCCGCGCCCCCTTTGACATCCCATCGATGTGCTTTGCGTGCTGGGTGCTGACTTCCTTCATGAAATGTTCGATCAATAAGGGGATATCCTGCCGCCGTTCACGGAGCGGCGGCAGCATGATATTGACGACGTTCAAGCGATAATAAAGGTCCTTCCGAAACGTTCCCTTTTCCACCATTTCATCGAGATTCGCGTTGGTCGCGGCAACCAGTCGCACGTTGACGCTGAGTTGCTCGTTGGCCCCGACTCGCGAAATCTTTCGGTCTTCGAGCACCCGCAGTAATTTAATCTGTGTTTCAGGGGGCATTTCCCCCACTTCATCAAGAAACAGGGTGCCGCCGTTGGCGTATTCGAACTTGCCGATCCGCCGACCCACCGCCCCGGTGAACGAGCCTGGTTCATGTCCAAACAACTCACTTTCCAGGATTCCGGCGGAGAGCGCGGAGATATTCAGCGGCACGAAGGGTTTACTTTTACGGCGGCTGTTGTGATGAATTGCCCGGGCCACGAGGTCTTTGCCCGTCCCATTTTCGCCCTGGATCAAGACCGTACTGTCTGTCGGCGCGATTTGTTGTAATTGGGCCATAATCCGCAACATTTGCGGACTATTGCCAATGACTCCTTCGAATCCAAACTTTTCATCGAGACGGCGATGAAGCTCCGCATTCTGCCGAATCAGACGGAGTCGTTCGGAAGCCTTGTCCACCGCCGTCCGAAGTTCCTTGATGTCCAACGGCTTGGTCAGGTAGGTGTAGGCACCATGCTGCATCGCCGTGACAGCCGAGTTGATCGACCCATGTCCTGTCAGAAGAATGACTTCGGCGTCGGGCAATTCTTCTTTGGTCTTACCGAGAATTGCCAGCCCGTCGACTTCTTCCATCCGCAGGTCGGTAACGACAATGTCGTAGGTCTCACTTTCGAGCAGTTGGGCTCCGCGAGGCCCCGAAGGCGCGACGGTGCATTCGTAACCGACTCGATTCAGGCTCTCCGCAACCGCCTGAGCGTGCGGTTCGTCGTCGTCCACGATCAAAATGCGAACATGGGCGGCAGCCGGATTCTGGCCCTTCTCGTCATTGGCCGTCATGCGTTCTTTCCACACGTTGATATCAATTTCCAGGACGCTCAATGCGGTCCAAACAACGCATCAAACATTCCAATTTTCCGACAGTATAACAAGATGCGCTCATTCGTCTCAAACGTCGTTCTACGATCTGTTGAATTCGCGGTTGAATTCGCGAAGTCCGAAACTTGGCTGTAAGATAAAAAGACAAGATTCGGAGCACCCCCGCCACCGGGTTTGCCCCGGTGGTTCCACGAGGGGGGGCGACAGGGGATCAGCGAGAAGTGTCGATAAACTGACGCAAATTTCGGGGCCGGACAGATACACAATGACCATTTGGAACTGAGTCCAATACCATGCCGAGCTGGATTAAAGTCGCAACAATTCAAGAAGTTCCCGAGGCGACGGGCTTGGAAGTCGTGGCCGGAGATCGAATCGTGGCGCTGTTTCGAATCGGCGACGAGGTCGTGGCGCTCGATGGAATCTGCCCGCACGCAGGCGGTCCCCTGGCACAGGGGCGGGTCAATCAACAAATCGTGACCTGTCCCTGGCACGGCTGGCAATTCCACGTGGCGACTGGCCGTCACTGTTTAAATGCGAATTTGACGCAACCACGAGTCGCAATTCGCGTTGAAAATGACGAGATCTTCGTTGAAGTGCCCTGAGTTTCAGCGTGACGAAAGGATGGGCTCCGATTGGAGGACTGTCGTGGCCGTCAATTTTCGCAGGAATCGTGGACTGCATGCCAGCTCTACTTGCCTTACAGCTCTGCAAGGATAAACTATTGGGAGAATAGTGTTTGTGATGAATGTCGGTGATGTGGCAGGGTGCTTGCCCATTTCGAGTTCGCGTGTTCGATTGGAAAGAAGTTTGCGACACCATGGATCCGTGGTTCTTGGCAGTTCTGCTGCTCCTTTTATCGATGGTGCTGCTGTTCGCGGAAGTCTTGATTCCCAGCGGCGGTTTGCTGTTCTTTGGTTCGATGGTGGCCTTGGGTTGCGCCCTGTGGTCGGCCTGGAGCGCCTGG
>JAQGHT010000890.1 GCA_028291565.1 Planctomycetaceae bacterium
TCAAATAATCGAATCGGACTGAGGAACCCAGCCCGGCAACTTGAAATCTGGCCGACTGTAATTCAGCGCGACGTTCGGCCAGTTGATCGATTTGGAACTCGGGCCGCTGCAGCAGTTCGGTGTCTCGTTCGAGCAGGCGGATTTCTACGCCGTCATAGCCATATGCGGGACCACTGCGTAATATTTCGTGCCAGGTCCAGTCAGGGCAGGCCAGAGTGGAGAATGCAATACGGAGTGGCGAGAATTCAGTCATCAGATTGCACCTTGTCGCGAAACGTTCCTGGAAATATACTCCAACATTGATGCATTTTTTGCGTCCTGGAATGCGTGATCGAATTGCGCATCGCATGTTTGGGCAAAATCAAGACTGCGGGTGACCTGACTGGCGTCGATTCAGACGGCACTTTCATCTGGGAATGTCTCAATCTCGCCCGCCAAGTGAAACAATTAAGGAATATCATATGCTGCGGCGTTACGGATTGGCCTGTTTGACAGCGGTTATTTTGATGGGTGGGCTGGCGTTGGTTCTGTCCTCGGCGCGCGCCGCGGACAAGCCCGCTAAAGACAAGTCCACAGTGGCCGAGTGGCCTCAATGGCGCGGACCGAATCGGGACGGGATCTGTACTGAGAAAGGTCTGCTGCAGAAATGGGGCGACAAAGGGCCTCCGCTGGCTTGGGAAGCCAAGGGACTGGGCAAGGGATTCTCCAGCGTGGCAATTCACGACGGGCACATCGTCACCTTGGGCCGTAAGAATGGCGGGCTCAATTTGACGGCCGTATCTCTCAATGGCGGCAAAGAGCTTTGGTCGACTCAACTTCTGAAGAAGACCGATAAGGATCCCAATTGCACTCCGACGATTGCCGGTGGCCTGGTCTATTCTGTCAGTACGGATGGCGGCTTGTTTTGCAATGATCTGAAGAGCGGGAAACTGGTCTGGGAAAAGAATTTCCGGACGGACTTCGGTGGTCAGATGATGTCCGGCTGGGGCTACAGTGAATCACCACTGGTCGACGGCGACCGGCTGATCTGCTCGCCCGGCGCGAAAGACGCGTCATTGGCGGCACTCGATCCGAAGACCGGTAATGTCATCTGGAAGTCGGTAATTCCGAAGTTCGGTGATCGTGGCGGAGATGGCGCGGCTTATTCATCTGTGGTGATTTCCAACGGTGCGGGCATCAAGCAATACGTCCAATTAATGGGACGGGGCGTGATCAGTGTCGCAGCGGATGACGGGCGCTTTCTGTGGGGCTATAACGCCGTTGCCAATGGGACCGCCAATATTCCTACCCCCTTGATCAGTGGTGATTATGTCTTCGCTTCAACCGGCTATGGGACAGGTGCTGCTTTGTTGAAGCTTTCCAAAGATGGTAAGGGCGTCAAGGCTGAAGAACAGTACTTCCTGAAGGCCAAGGATTTTCAGAATCATCATGGCGGGATGATCCTGCTGGGTGATTACATTTATTGTGGCAGCCAGCACAATCAGGGCTATCCGATTTGTCTGGAATGGAAGACCGGTAAAACTAAGTGGTCGCATGGACGCTATGACAAGGGCGAGGGATCCGCAGCCGTGTTATACGCGGACGGGAATCTCTACTTCCGATTTCAGAAGGGCGCTTTAGCGCTGGTGGAAGCCAATCCTGAAGAATACAAAGAAAAGGGCTCGTTTGTGCCACCACAAGGCGGAGACCCCTGCTGGTCACATCCCGTGATCGCCGGCAAGCGGCTGTATCTGCGCGAGCAGGACGCCCTGTATTGTTATGAATTGTCGGGTGACCAACTGGCTGCGAAGTAATCGAGAAGATTCAGGGGTCAGGTGGTTCAAAATGAACTTTGAACCACCTGACCCCATTTTCATTTAAGCTCCGAACTTTTCAAATCGCCCGGCATGAGCCATCGCCAGCAGCATCAAGTGCTTTGCCTGGAATTGACCGAGTCCACCCGACAAACAGGACTGCTCGCCAAACGTAGTACATGCATCAGGCCGGCAGACGTCCGCGGACAGCAACGTGGGCACAGGATGCCAGCTGTGTGATTTCATCTTGCTCGGAGTGCTGTGATCGCCTGTGACGATCAGAACGGTTGGCTTGAGCGCCGTGATGCGTGGCATTGCCGCGTCGAGCTCTTCAATCCGCTTGACTTTCTCTGCGAAATTGCCGTCTTCGCCGGTTGAGTCTGTGTACTTGAAGTGCAGAAAGAAGAAGTCATAGTCATTCCAGACTGCTTCCAGGCGGGCGCACTGATCTTCCAGAGTCTTACCGGCGTCCAGCACGTCCATGCTCACCAATCGAGCTAACCCCCGATACATCGGATAAACGGCGATTGCCGCCGCCTTGAGACCATAGACTTCCTCGAAACTGGGGATTGGCGGTTTTCGGTCAATGCCACGCATGGTGAAGAAGTTCGCCGGAGCGTCGCTTTTCAAAACTTCTCGAGCCTGACGCAGGAACTCCTTGGCGACTTCTGCCGTTTTCTTGGATCCGGCATCTCTGGCTACGGGATCCAATGGAGCGACCCCCGTCTTCTGGGGATCGGTGTCTTCGACATTGCCTTCCAAACCGGGGCCGCGGAAGACCACTACGAGACGGTATTCCTTGACTGGGCGAACGAAGATTTCAACGCCAGGAATCGTGATTTTGTCCAGCTTTTCGCACAACTTCGCGCCGATTTCGCTGGCGATACGACCGGCCCGGCGGTCGGTAATGATGCCGTTGGCGTCGATCGTGCAGAAGTTGCCGCGGATCGCCACGTCATTGGGCCCTAAGTCAAAGTCAATGCCCAGTCCTTCCAGCACTCCTCGGCCAATTTGGTATTGCAGTGGATCGTAGCCGAATAGCCCCAGGTGACCGGGGCCGCTCCCTGGCGTAATACCCGGCAAAACAGGCGTACTTAAGCCGAGCACCCCGCCTTTCGCTAACGCATCCAGATTCGGAGTCCTGGCTGTTTCGAGTTCCGTTTGACCACCCGGAGTGATCGGCAAGCCGCCCAACCCGTCGGCAACAAGCAGCACGATCTTGGAATCATTTTGAATTTGAAGTTTACGGGTGAGGTCGTGCACGTCCATTATTGTGTTCCTGTTGTGGGACTCGGGCCAGCCCGACGGCATGGGAACCATCGCCAGTTCCCACCCTTTCCCTGATTTGATGTTGATCGGCTACCATCCGACGAAAGCCCATTGTTCTGCAGGCAAGAGTCCGCTGCAAGCGTCGGCAGCCGTTTGGAATGTCGCGAAGGAAATTCCTTGGAAATTCACGAAATTGCTCGCTGGACCGCCTGGCCCAGTCTGCTGTGTTATGCCCTGGCCGTTGGGATGCGCATCGGTCCGCGACCTGGTGACTGGAAAGCCTGGTCGGAACGGATTTGGCTGACAGGCTGGCTGATGCTGGTGTTTCACATTTTCGTCGCCATGGGAGCCGTGCATCACTGGAGCCTGGCAGAAGCCACCCGCCATACAGCAACACAAACACAGGCCGCCGTTGGTTTGAATTGGGGAGGCGGTGTATGGTTCAATTTCGCGACAGTGGCAGTCTGGGCTTGGACTTTGCTGCCCTCAAGAAAACGGACCTTGAACCCCAGTCGGTTAAACTCTCTTGCCCAGTGGTACCTGGCCTTTATGATGTTTAACGCCACCGTCGTATTCGGGACGCGCGTCGCGCAAACGGCTGGGGCGGTGATTTGCGCCGGCTTACTCGCACGCTATTTGACCCCGGAAAGGCCAAGGTAAACAGTGTGGCACGACACTCCGTGTCGTGAATGATCATGCCACACTTTCTTTGAAAACAGACCCAAACAACCGGGGAATTGTCAGTCATTCGTCAATTCACGATACGGAGTGTCGTGCCACACTAGAACAGCTTGGCCAACCGCATCTTGCTGGCGTTGCCGGCCTGGCCGAAGGCCACCATGCGGGCGATGCAGATCTTCTTCATCGCTTCGCGAGCCGGCTTCATGTAGTCACGCGGGTCGAATTTTTCTGGCGACTTGGCGAAGACCTGGCGGATGGCAGCAGTCATCGCCAGACGGTTATCGGTATCGACGTTGATTTTCCGCACGCCGTGCTTGATACCGCGTTGAATTTCTTCGACCGGCACGCCCCAAGTCTGAGTGATCTTGCCACCGTTTTGGTTGATCAAATCCTGCAGGTCCTGAGGCACGGACGAACTGCCGTGCATGACCAGGTGCGTGTTGGGAAGGCGGCGGTGAATCTCTTCGATCAGCGACATCTTCAAGACTTCACCGGTTGGCTGAGCGGTGAACTTGTAGGCCCCATGGCTCGTTCCGATGGCCACGGCCAACGCATCCACTTTCGTTTCAGCGACGAATCGTTCCGCTTCGTCAGGGTCCGTCAAGTGAGCCATCTCGGGTTCTGGCTCTTGTTCCAGATCGGCGTCATGCGGTTCGGCGCTGGCTGCGGGTTTCGCATGTGTAGTCGACTGGCCAACCGTTCCCAGACAACCGACTTCGCCTTCGACCGACACATTCAGCGCGTGGGCAACCAGGACGACTTCCTTTGAAACCTTGACGTTGTATTCGTACGAAGCAGGTGTCTTGGCATCAGCCAGCAATGAACCGTCCATCATGACCGAGGTGAATCCATTACGAATCGCGCTGTAGCACGTTGAAGGTTCATTGCCGTGGTCCTGGTGCATGACGACGGGGATTTCGGGATATAATTCCGAAGCCGCCAGCATCAGATGCCGGAGGTAATTCTCCTGAGCGTAACTGCGGGCACCGCGCGAAGCTTGAATAATGACCGGGGAATCTGTTTCCCGGGCTGCTTCCATGATGGCCTGGATCTGCTCCATGTTGTTAACGTTCAAAGCGGCCACGCCGTAATTGTTGGCGGCGGCATGATCCAGTACCAGACGCATTGGAACCAAAGGCATTGTCGAACTCCAGCAAAACTCAACCAGCAGATGGCCGGGCCGAGACTGCGAATCGGCGGTCGCCGTTCACCAAGCCAAGTTCCCGCTCACGCTCACAAAAAAGGTCCCACCGCCAGCCGACTGGTTGTTTGTCTTGAGGTTTTCTGGCCGAGTCGATGAGGCGGGCGTCACCCACGGACGCCCCAATCGCGCTCATTCTAGCGGAAATTTTTGGCGAGAGTAGATTGCGGAGGCCGCATTTTTCAGCCGCGCAAATGAGCGGCGGGTTCGAAACGAATTCCTGCTGACATTTGCGGTTCGGGAGATCATTCCGTCAATTCGGCACCCCGGTCTGTTTCAATTCACAGTCTGCAAATAGCGATACAGATCGGCTAGGTCTTGTGGCTGCAACCCTTTTAACAAGCCATTCGGCATCAGCGATTTATTGTGCCGATACTTCGATTCAATCTCGTGAGTTTCCAGCCGGAAAGTCCGATTGGTAATATCACGCAGAATGATTCCTTCTGCCGACTCATAAACGACGAGCCCGGTGTGCGTCAGTCCCTGTTTAGTTTCAACGGTTGTGGCCTGATAGCGTGGCGAAACGTCTCGATCGGGAAGGGTGATCGCGACAAACAGGTCTTCACGCGAGAACCGTCCTGCAATTCCCACCAGACTGGGGCCGAGGGCCTGGCCGCTGCCATGGCATTGACTGCAGCTGCGTTCGGTGAAGAGCTTTCGCCCCCGAGTCACATTACCTGTCGTCCAATCGACTTTCGCCAGTTGCACTTTCAGGTCCGCCAGTTCCGAGCCCGCTCCTCCCAGCAATTCGTTCGAAAATTGCGGGAAATTCAAAATCGCCAGATCCGTCCAGGATTTGATCGATTCGGGTTGTGGCCGATGTCCTTCTGGACCCCGCACGAAGGGATAGCGTTTGCCGGTGCACCGTTCCAATAGCGTCACCACGCGTTCACGTAGCTGAAATTCGTTTTGCTCGGTGCCCAGACGGCGTAATGATTTGACGAGCGCCACAACTTCCGGTGGATTGGGACGGGGTGGGAGTTTCTCGATTGCTTCCAGGCAGGAACGCATGACTTCTGGTTGCGACGAACCAAGTCCTTCAAAGAATTTCTCCCGATCCTCTGCCAGTCCGCGCTTGGCCAGACAGATCAATGCCGCGTTTCGGGTATTGTAGTGCTCGAAACGATTTCGCAATTGAATCAGTGAATCGGGTGTCCGGCTTTCACCAATCAGGAATACGACATCATTGTTCCACGGATACTCTGAGTCCGCGGCGATTGCTGCGGCGAATTTCTGCTGCACCAGAGGTGCCATCTCGGGCGGAAAACGGCTGATAAACAAGATGTGTCCCGGCCTCCCGAAACCGGGTTGTTCCAGAATGGCCTGCGGCAATTCCGGATCGAGATCGACCAGCGTTCCATAAAGTTCTGCGAATCGGTCGGGCCAGTTGGTGTCCTGGACCATCTTGCGGATCATCAGCTTGGGTTCAACCGACACCAACGCTTGCGCAATCACCTGTCGTTGATTTTTGCCACGTTCCACTGGGATTCGAGATGCGACGAGCAAGTTGTGAATGTCATCCACTGGATCCGATTGAGACGTAATTTGTGCCAGTACGCTATTGAGAGCGGGGTCGTTGAAAACAGTCAGCATCGCCATCAGACGGGTCAGTTCGTCATTCAGCGCCTTGTCCTGTGTGGGGTAATATTTTGTGACTGCCACTCGCACTGGATCGAGCTGGCGCTCAATTGCGGTCAAATCTAAGGTCGACGTATACCCCCAGTAGGCCTGCTGGACGTCCTGACGCGGTCCCAGGTCACCCAACCCCAGTTGAATCAACCTGGCGGCCTGGAGTTTCAATGCGGGAGAATGTTGGTTCGAGTCCAATACGGTCCGACCGAGTTCCACCGCATAGGCATTGATCTTGGAGCCATCTCCCAGATTTCGCAGGTAATTCGCATACCCGTAAGATAACGCAGTCTGCCAGTCTCCTTTGCGAACTTCTGCGCCAACCAGTTGAAATCCTGCGGGATTCAAAGCCGCGACGGCTTTCGCGGCTGTGACGTGCACAAATCGCTGGGGATCTCCCAGCGCCAGGCGTAGTCCCGGAGCCAGGATCGGCACGGGAACTACAACAGCGTGGGTGGTGATGGTCTCCAGAATCATTCGCCGTACCAACGGATCGGGATCCTGAACCAGGGCCAACCACACTTCTTGAGGTAGTTGAGGGGGCAAGATTCGTTCTAACGACCATGCCAGCCGGGCTCGGACTTCTGGTTCTGGGGCTTTCAGCAAGCGAACGGCCATTGCCGCATCCAATCCGCCGAATTTCTCGGTGAGGATTTCAATGGCTCGAATCCGGCTCGCCGCGGGCAATTCTCCGTTGATTGCGGCCTTTGCCAGTTCCTCGCGACCCAACTCTTTCGCCAATGGTTCCCACTGGGCGCGAGACCAGCTGCTTAAGGGCTGCGGCGCCGTCAGGCACATTGTCAGTTTGTCTTTCGACGCCATTTTTTGCTGTTCGAGCCACGCCTTCAGGCCTTCGGGGTGGGTAATTCGATAGACACCACCCCGCGTGCCCCGGCCTCCTACTGAGACATACAAACTTCCATCGGGACCGATTTCGCAGTCTGTCGGCGCGAAACCAAATTCCCCTTTCGCCTGAATAAAATCGATTGGCGCCGTTTGCCAGACTTCACCTGCGCGCTGCAAGGGCAGCGCCATCACGCGGCCAAATGTCCAATCCATCGCGAACAGGGCACCGCGATAAGGCTCGGGGAAATGAGTATGCTGGTAGTACGATACTCCTGTAGGAGAGCCTCGACCGAATGATGCGGTGACCGGCATCATGTCAAAAAAGTAATCTGGCCGTTTCCAGCTTTGTGCTTGCCAGCCAGCGTTCATGCCGGGCAAGACCTCGAAGACCCGAGTTGGCCGGTACCAGGGCAGGGACGAATCTCGTTCATCGTCGCTGTCAAAAGTGTAGGGGTCTCCGGCCGGACCAAAATCGAAGTCGTAGGCATTGCGAAATCCGTGCGCATAGATTTCGCCGCCCGTCAGATCGGGCTTCAGACGTAAAATCGTGCCGAACTGCGGACGTTTCACTGGTGAAGTCGGAAGTGTGGCGTAACCAGCACTGACATTGGCTGTGTTACCACAAATCAGATACCACCAGCCGTCTGGGCCGCGGCGAATTGCGTGCGCATCGTGCTCGCTGCCCGTTTTCACTTTCAAAAAGACATCGGGTGGACCGTCAGCCTGATCGTCATGATCGGCATCCCGCAGTCGTAGCAGTCCGCTATCGCCGGTGCAAATCAAATCCCCGCCGAGGAAGAACATCCCCATCGCGCCATTCGCGGGGACCTCCGAGAATTGCTTGTATTTCTCCGCCTTGCCGTCCCCGTCTTCGTCGATCAGAATCCGCACATAGCCTCGTCCGGCAACAACAACGCGGCCTTGGGAATCGACTGTCAAACTATAGATGTCGTGGGCCAGATCATCATCGGCATAGAGGCTGACTGAAAAACCTTCTGGCACAGTCAGGCCGACGTTTTCCTGGGCTTGGATGGAATTTACGTAGAATTGGCTTAGCAAGGAAAACGTCAGAACGATGAGTGGCCAACTGCGCCTTTTTGATCGCGTTGGCAGCAGGTTGGTGTCCGCGTTGATCACGG
The DNA here is from genome assembly GCA_028291565.1 of Planctomycetaceae bacterium. Lineage (GTDB taxonomy): Bacteria > Planctomycetota > Planctomycetia > Planctomycetales > Planctomycetaceae > JAKFVC01. Next base: position 8,559 of record JAQGHT010000890.1, read on the forward strand.
AGCAAGCGGCAGCCCGCTGCATCCACGGTGTTGCAAGCCTTCTCACCAATGAGATCG
>JAQGHT010000905.1 GCA_028291565.1 Planctomycetaceae bacterium
TCCTCCGGTTTCGCCTCAGCGACTGCAGGAGCCGCCTCTTTTGCTGCCGCAGCTGCAGGAGCTTCCTCCGCAGATACGGACGAGGGGGGTAGAATGGACACGAAGAGCGCTAACAGACCGAGCGCGAGAAATCGGCGCATAGTGGACATACTCCGCAGTAACATCATGAGGAAAACAATCCGCGCGGCCTGCGCGAACACACACGCAAACCCAACGCGAAGCAGGATTCTCGAGATCAATTGGAATCAGACTTCGCGAGCCATCACCAGCCCGATTCTGCCCCTGATTCCAACTCGACACTTCAAGGAAACTGGACATACATTTCGAAGCGTTGCCTCAGACCGGTCTTCCGGCAACATTCACCAACGCCGCAGAACGCAATTGATGTGCCAGCACACTAGGCAGTCCTTGGATTCTCGTTGAGACTCGTAATCTACCAAGGATTTGTGTCGCGACAATCTCGCGTGACAAGAGGTCTTAACACGTCCGGTTTGCATGGTCATGCTGCACCGGTGCCTGAAAAGCGAGCATGCGGTTTGAGGGTTGCTTAGTTTTTAAGAGCTCTGAAATCGACTGCCTGAAGAGATTGCACATGTGCGGGGCATAGCGAATTGCGGGAAACGTGTCCGAGTTGTAGATTATTGCCCAGAGTCTGTCCTACAAATCCGTAATCTGTCTTTCGAAGTTGGTAGATGTCTTAATGACATTCTGTCTTTGAGAATCAGGCGACGGCAAATTCACGTCTCGGATAGTCTCAAAGTCAGTTCGCTTTTTCGTAGCGTCCGGTTCCGGGCGGAATTTGATCCAGGGTAGGAGCTCAACAATGAAGATCGCTATTACTGATTACTCATTTCCAAATCTCGAGATTGAGTCTCGCATCCTGGAACCCGAGACGGAACTCATTGGCGGACAGTGCAAAACCTCGGAAACTCTGATTCCTTTTGTTTCCCAGGCTGACGCTGTGATCACGCAATTCGCTCCAATTAAGGCGGAGGTGATCGCCGCAATGGAGCGAGCTCGGGTCATTGTCCGCTACGGGATTGGTGTCGATAATGTCGATCTTGACGCGGCGCGTGCCAAAGGAATCCCCGTCTGCAATGTGCCCGATTACTGCATCGATGAAGTCGCCGATCAAACGTTGGCCTTTATCCTGGCCACAACGCGGCAGGTCGTCGCGAACAGCAATCGCGTTCGCGAAGGAAAATGGGGGCTGGCGACTTCGCTCGATCAGATGCGGGCCTTGCGGGATTTAACGGTTGGTGTGGTTGGATTTGGCAGAATTGGCCGAGAGGTAGTTTCGAGGCTGCGTGCCTTCAAATGTCAGGTCTTCGTGCATGACCCGATGGTTTCGGGATCGGACATCGAGAAATCGGGTGCGAAATCCGTCGATCTTTCGCAACTGATTACCACGTCAGATATTGTGACTCTGCATTGCCCGTCGATGGCTCAAACTCGTGGAATGATCAATCAGGAATCCTTGGGGAGAATGAAACCGGGCGTGATTCTGATCAATGTCGCTCGGGGCGATCTGGTAGATTCTGCGGCTTTGACAGATGCACTTCAACGCAAGCATGTGGCTGTTGCCGCCCTTGACGTTTTCGCACCTGAGCCGATTCCTGCAGACCACCCGATTCTCAAGCTCGACAATGTCATCGTCGCGTCGCACATTGCGTCCACGAGTGTCCCGGCCGTCCGCAAATTGCGAGAGACTGCAGCGAACCTCGCCCTGATGGCTGTGCGTGGCCAACCACTGCCCAACATCGTGAACGGCGTTAAGTAGGACGGACATTGACCGTTCGCGGTATTGTAAACTTTCTCCAGAGGAATCTCCCAATGCGAGTGCCAATCGATGCACTGCAGTCTTTCTGCGTCACCGCCCTCCGTCAGGCAGGCTTGAATGAAACGGATGCCGAATCCACTGCCCAAGTCCTGGTTACGACTGATGCCATGGGCGTCTTCACGCATGGGACTAAGCTCCTGATCGGCTACTTGACTCGTTTGCATGGTGGTGGCTATCGCGCCGCAGGACGGCCGAAGATTGAACGTGAAGGACCGGGATGGGCCGTTGTCGATGGTGATTCCGCGCTGGGGCAGGTCGGCAGTCTGTTCGCGATGCAAACGGCGATCGCTAAAGCGAAGAAGGTTGGAATTGCCTATGTGGGTCTTCGCAATACCGGCCATATCGGTGCGGCGGGATACTATGCATCACTCGCGGCACGGGAAGGGCTCATCAGTCAGGTCACCGGTAATGATATGCCCAGCGTCGCGGCACCAGGATCCCGCGGTCCTGTGCTGGGCAGTAATCCGTTCGCCTACGGAGTCCCGGTTCCGGGATCTGATCCAATTCTATTGGACATTGCGACGGCAGCAGTCGCTGGCGGAAAAGTCTATGCCGCCCATCAACGCGGCGAAACGATTCCGGGGAACTGGATCATTGACAGAGCAGGCCGCCCGACGACCGATGGCAGTCTCTATCCGCACAACGCGGCACTAGCACCAATGGCGGGCCATAAAGGTTATGGGCTGGGCCTGTGGGTCGAGGTCCTGTCCGGAATTCTACCGGGAGGTGCCGTGACCTGGCAGGTCGGAAGCTGGATGTTCGACGAGGTCAGTAAACCGTCGCTGCATAACGCGGCGTTTATAGCGATCGACGTGGCAACAGTCGCCGACCCGGTCCTTTACAAGTCCCGCATCAATGCTCTGATCGACGAGATTCACGCCGCACCCACTGCCGACGGGGTCGAACGAGTCTTATTGCCAGGCGAACGAGAATGGAGTTTGCGACAAGAAGCCATTCAACAAGGGATACTGTTGCCGGAAGATGTCAAAGCGAAATTGAGGCAAGTCGCCAGCGAAAATGGAATCGTTGCCGATTGGCTGGCGTAGCAGCGGCGTCTCAACACATTTTTCATGTCGCAGAGTTTTCGCACCGAGTCATAGAAACTTGACCTGAAAATGCATTGCATTGGAATCGATCTCGGCTCCTCCTCAATTAAAGGGGCCCTCTTGGATTTGGATTGCCGGCAGGTGGTTTCGGTCGTGCGCGAACCCTTTCCCGCCCCGGTGACAGGCCTTCCTTCCAGGCATTTCGAAGTCGATCCTGTCGAAATCACTGCGGGTGTTCGCCAAGTCATTCATCGATTAATTGACATCGCTCCGGCCGCCAAGGCAATCTTTTTTTGTGGTCAGATGGGCGGAGTCATCCTGACTGGACATGATGGCCGGCCGGCCACCAATTATCTTTCCTGGCGAGACCAGCGAACACTCGGTGCACATCCCGCCGGAGGCACCTATCTCGACCAGATTCAGCAGCGTTGGTCACTCGGTGAATTTGCCGAGTTGGGCAACGAACTCAAGCCAGGCTCGATGACCAGTCTGTTGTTTTGGTTGAAGGAACATGGCCAGCTGCCCGAATCGGCGATTCCCGCCACGATAGGTGATTATGTCATTGGACAGCTGTGCGGAATCAAGCCCCGGATGGAGCCGACGCAGGCGATTGGTCTGTTACATCTGCGTGACGGCGATTGGCATCATGCGGCCTTTCAGAAATTGGGAATTGACTCTCTGGACTGGCTTCCATTTGCGGACGCCCAGACTCCGGTTGGTGCTTTCGCGATCCAAAATCGCAGCTTGCCCTGTTTCGCGACTCTGGGGGATCAGCAGTGCGCCCTGCGTGGCGCAGGACTTCAAGAGGATGAACTGTCGCTGAATATTTCGACCGGATCGCAAGTCAGCCAGATCGCCGCAGATGTGATCCCCGGAAATTATCAGACACGACGGTATTTCCATGGTCGCTATTTGAATACGATCACCCATCTGCCTGCCGGCCGCTCGCTCAATGTCGTGTTGGAACTGTTGACCGAATTGAGTCGCGCGGAAGGAATTTCCCTGTCCAATCCCTGGCCTTATATCGCTCGATCCGCGTCGGAAGCGACGAGTGACGGCTTGGAGTGCGATCTCGCTTTCTTCTCGGGGCCGATGGGGGAATCCGGCAGTTTGAAACAGATCACCGTCGACAATCTCACCGTCGGAAATTTGTTTCACGCGGCGTTTCGAAACATGGCAGAGACCTTTCAAATCTGCTCGGCACGTCTCAGTCCTGATCGGACTTGGAAGCGTGTCGCGCTCTCGGGCGGTTTAACACAATCCGTGCCGATCCTGCGGCAATTGATCGAACAACGCTTCGCGGCTCCGATTCGTGAGTCGGTCGAGCAGGAAGAAACTCTGACTGGCCTGCTGCGGTTGGCGGAGGAAGTAATGCAGAGTTAAAGTCGTCTAATATAAGAAGTAGGTCGCGCTCATGACTGTCACTTCGCATCGCCCCGCTACGTGCTTGCCCGATTGGGGAGTGGCCGAGTTGCCACGGCCCGAGCCCCTTCGTTGGCAGCAATGGACCCGTTTTGTCGGGCCCGGAATCGTCATGATCGGGATTCAGGTGGGCGGCGGCGAATGGCTGCTTGGTCCCGACATCACCATGAAATACGGCGGCGGCCTGATGTGGATCGCCACCGTCGCGATCATCCTGCAGGTCTTCTATAACCTGGAATGTGGCCGGTATGCCCTCTATTGCGGAGAGCCGATCTTCACCGGCTTCATGCGAACTCGGCCCGGCCCCTATTTCTGGATGAGTTTCATTTGCATTCTGAATTTCGGAGCCTTAATCCCGGGACTCTCGACACACGGAGCGGCCATGGTGGCGTCGCTCTGGCTGGATCGTCCCCCCGGTGAAGCCGACCGCGGACTCGTGACGGGATTGGCCTATCTGTTTCTGTTCCTGGTGGCCTTGCCAGTTCTGATTGGTGGCAAGGTTTATAACATGCTGCAGATGATCATGACCGTCAAGGTTGTGGCTGTCCTGGGCTTCTGCTTGATCATGGGCCTGACGTGCGTCAGTGCGGAGAACTGGTGGAACATCTTCAGCGGCTTTCTGAAATTCGGAACTGTTCCGACGATGGTGAATCAGCATGAAACCACCGTCAACGTCTTTCAACATTGGTATGCGACGGGAACTTGGCCCCTCGTCGAATTGGGGAATATCGCGGTCTTGGGCGCTTTTGCGGGATACGCTGGCGGCGGTGGTTTGTCGAATTCGACCTACAGCAATTTCGTGCGTGACAAGGGCTGGGGCATGGGCAAGATTGTCGGGGCGATTCCCAGTACGGTGGGCGGCCGGAATGTGACCCTCAGTCATCTTGGAACGGTGTTCCACATCACGAATGAAAACATGCGGCGCTGGAAAGGCTGGTGGCGTTACGTGTTGATCGATCAGGTCTACGTCTGGGCGCCAGGCTGCTTCATGGGAATGGCTTTACCGGCTTTGCTTTCGCTGGAATTTGGTGGCTTCTCGAATCTGACAGGAGCGAAGTTAGACTGGGCTCAATCGTTGATCACGGCAGACGGAATCCGGCACGCGCCGCAATTCTTCTCCGCAACCGGCAAGGTTCTGTGGATCGCGACCGTGCTGGTCGGATTGCTGGTCATGTTACCCAGTCAGATGTCTGTCGTAGACGACTTCAGCCGCCGTTGGACCGACATTTTGTGGTCAGGGAGTCAGCGAATTCGTGAATCCCTGAGTGGGAATGCCGTGAAGTATATCTACTTTTCAATTCTCAGTTTTTACGTCACCTGGACGGTGATCATGACCTATCTTTTCAGTACCTATGGCACTCCGAAACTAATGACGCTCGTGATCGCCAACCTCAATAATCTGGCGATCGGCGTAACCGCATTTCAAGTACTGTGGGTGAATTGCACAATGCTGCCGCCCCAGTTGAGACCTCGCTGGTATCACCGCGCCGGGTTGATTGCCTGCGGAGTCTTTTACCTGGGAATGGCAGGTCTGGTGTTTGTAACGAAGCAAGTTCCCATTTTACGAGAGTTGCTCGGCCTGACGTAGGATAAGGACGGAGAATCAATAAGTGCCGTAGGATGGGCACTCTTGCCTCAGTGTTACCCACTTCTTTTTGCTTGAAACACGTTGTTTCAGGTGATTTGCACAGCAAGGGTAGTACAAGTAAGGGGGCAAGATTGCGAGTTGTCCTACTTTTGCCCCCAAACCATGTGTTTTTCCTCAGGATTTCGAACAAAAAGAAGTGGGTAACATAGAGGCACTCTTGCCCGTCGATGACCTGAAATTCCGTAGGCAACTCCCGACAGTTATTGATGCGCCGATCCCTAAGGATGGAGAATCATCAAATGCCAAAACACTTAGAGGCGGACAAACAGCTTGGCGAGCGGTGGGTGTAAGCCCACTGGTTCTTCGTTTTTGTCTGGTTCTTAGTTCCGTTCTGCGGAATTCTGTAGGCAAACTTTAGCCTCGGCGGGGCGAAATGTAATAGCATAGGGCGTGAGCTCCAGAACGGTAATAACAATTGGTGTTGTTAGGCCCGGAGGGCGGAACTTGACGGAAACGTTTGCAATTCAATAAGAATTGTCGCTCCTCCGAGGCTGATCAATGCTTGTGGTTTATCGCGACAATCATATTAATTCGCGGATCTATTCCACAGTTTCCCACAAGTCAGACAATCCCCAGGCTGAGACAGCGCAGGATTCTTTCCAAACATGCAAAACGTCCGCGATCGCTGGAGTTTGCCGTTGTTTGTGAAGGAACTGGTGGAACTTTCCGGAAAACGCCAGACTTATGTGATTCGAGTTTCATACGCGGTCGCACTGTATCTGTTCGGCTTGACGATCTGGTTTCTGGTGATCCCGGGGTGGACGGCTTCGGTTGTTTCCGTGCTGGAAGTCGGGCCTCTGGTGGGGAACTGGATTTTTTATCTCCAGGCGGTAGGAATCCAATGGCTCTGGCCGATCATGGCCTGTGGCGCATTCACGATTGAGAAAGAACGCAACACGCTGCAATTGTTGCTGCTGACTCGATTGAGCCCCGCCACCATTGTTCTGGAAAAATTCTTCAGCCGGCTGGTCGTGGTGGCGACCTTTCTCTTCATTTCGCTCCCGATTCTCGCGTTTTGCCTCGGCATCGGGGGCATCTCGGTGCAGGACCTGACGTTGCTCAGTCTGGTCTTGAGTGTCCAGGCCATTGAAGTGACCGCGATCGCACTGATGTGTTCGGCCTATTGTCGAACCACCACCGGGTCGTTAATTGCAACTCTGGTGCTGGCCGTGCTGATCAAAACGGTATCGTGTTTCCTGGAGTTCAGTTTTTCCACATCACCACCCAATCCCTCCGTCTATCTAACGATTCTCGACAGCCTGCAGCTCCGGCCGCCATTCTCCCGGTATTCCTGGCAGCTGACCGCAGTTCGGGTGAATGGACTGGGGTATCTTTGGCAGCACGCACTTCCTTCGCTGAATCGGTCGGTGATTTGTCTGATGCTATGCCGTCGATTCCTGATCGACCGCACCTTCGTCAGCAATACGGAGACCTCGTTGAAGTCATTCGTAGATCGAGTCGGCAAGTGGGCCCATCGTCTGAATCAGAATTCCGTCACGCGTGGTGCGATTCTCATCCGCGAAGGCCGTCGTGAGCCAGACAACGATCCGGTTGCCTGGCGCGAAACCACGACCCGGGCACTCGGCCAGCCACGCTATCTGATCGGAAACTTCCTGGCCCTGGAATTCCCGATCATCTGGTTTCTGTCGATCGTTGTCGCGCGACTGCAGGGGGATGCTTTAATCGAGACGATTGGCACCATGCAGATGTATCTGTGGATTGGCATGCTGCTGATGATCAGCACGGTCATCTCAGGCATGATCATTCAGGAACGTCAAAAGCAAACCTGGGAAACGTTGCTCGTCACGCCGATGACAAATCGCGAAATCGTCCAGCAAAAAATGGACGGCATCCAGCGAATGCTGTGGATCCTGCAAGCTCCGTTGTGGACCTGTATGGCATTTCGAGCTTATCACGAAGCAACGATCGGTTATGTTCTGAATGAAGCCTCGATGCTGCTGCTGTACCCGCGTTTGGTGGCCTGGATTGCCATGACCTGCGGCGTGATCTATACCAACCGAGTCCAGGCAATACTGATGACAATTGTCACTGTGGCCGGATGGATATTATTAGGAGCGTTGATTGTCATTGTGCTGCTGATTCCAATCAATGTGATCGTAATTCCGATCGGCCTCTCGTCAGTCTCTGTTTCGGCATTTCTCCTGGCAGCACAATTTTGCCCTCTGACATTACTGTTGGTGAATCTTTCACATTGGGCACACGGCAATCCATCAGAGCACTATTTTCTGATTCACGGAGTCTGGAATCTGATACTGTACTCTGCCGCGCTCAAAGTTTTACGTCATCACTGCCTGACCGTCGCGGACCGCTATTTACGAGGTCCAACACCCGGTGTCGTAGCGTCGACAAGTCGCTCAATCGAATTGGATTTGACGAATTGAACGAACGACAAGAACGACGAAGAACGTCAAAAACGACGAAACTGTAGAATGGGCACTCCTGCCCGTTCCTTGTTTGCCTAGTGTGAAACGGAATGAGATACCAATCTGTGAATAATCCGGTGAGGAGCAAAGCACGACGGGCGTCAAAGGACAAGAGCGAACCCCAATCCCAACACATGAACCAGAACAGAATCGGATCACCGAGACTTGCAAATTAGCGTCAACGTTGAGATAACCTCGCTACCGGAATTTCCAACCACCGGGACGTCGGTCTGACTGGCGTGTGGGTTAGAAACAACGAATGTCCTGATATGCCAAGTGTTTAAGAAGAAGTGAAGCAATTCCTTCGTCACAAATGCCGGGCAGGAATCAGGCCAAGTTTTGACAATCTGTTGAATCAAACCGTCCCCAACGGTCGATAAAACAGGTCTGAAACTGCGGCAGAAACCGGGAAATTCAAGGATTTACCGAACACTTCCGCAGCAACAAAGATGCAATAGTTCGCAGACAGAGTGTCCTGAAAGGACACAAAACACAACGGGATGTGGCGCAGCTTGGCTAGCGCGCTTGACTGGGGGTCAAGAGGTCGCAGGTTCAAATCCTGTCATCCCGACTACAACGCAAGTTGTTTCTGAATCGAGAGTTAAGCGATACCTGTCATTGGTTGACAGTGCGGAAAAATGCCTTCAATCGAGTGGTAAATTTACCACTTGCCGTGAAAGGTCCGCAAACCATGACGGGTTCTTCGCGTTCTTTGACCAAGAAAATTCCGGGGTATCTACTCCACAAGCCCAGCGGGCGAGCTCGCGTTCGTATCGACGGCAAGGATCACTACTTGGGGCCATATGGTTCTGAGGAATCCCGAATCGAGTACGGCCGGCTCATTTCTCAGCACGCTGCTGGTATTCCCGTTGATCCGTTTAAGACGTCCGGTCCGGAAGATACCGGCTTAACCGTCAACGAACTGACGCTCGCGTACAAGCGGCACGCAGATGTCCATTACCAGAAAAATGGTAAACCGACGTCCGAGATTCATTGCATCAACCAGGCAATGCGCCCGCTGTTGGAGTTTTACGGCGGCTCTCCAGTTGACGAGTTTGGGCCGTTGGCGCTGAAAGTTGTTCGCGCGAAGATGGTAGATTTGAAATGGGTACGGCGGGGCATCAATAAGGCCATCGGCCGAATACGCTCAATCTTCCGGTGGGGTGTTGCGAACGAACTGGTCGAGCCTTCCACCTTGCAGAAACTCGAAGCGGTGGCGCCACTTCTGGAGGGCCGAACAACGGCAAAGGACAATCCACCACGGACTGGGGTCAGCGATGAGAACGTAGCCGCGGTGCAAGCTGATGTGTCGGAATTGGTAAAAGACCTGATCGACCTCCAGCGATTGACTGGGGCGCGGTCCGGTGAGTTGGTCAGTCTCACGACAGCGATGATCGACCGAAGCGGGCCGGTCTGGGTGGCCACGATTACAGATCACAAGACAGTCCACCACGGACACGCCAGAGTGATCACGATCGGGCCAAAGGCTCAGTTGGTTCTAGCGAAATATCTCTCGGCAAATCCCGGCAAGCCACTATTCGACATCTGCCGTACCGCCTACTGCCGGGCAATCACTCGATCATGTGAACGGCTCAAGATCACCCGATGGGTTCCGCATCAACTACGGCACACGTACGCCCGAACTGTCCGAGAGATATTCGGCCCAGAACACGCACAATCCGGCCTGGGTCATTCTTCGATGGACATGACGGAACACTATGCCAAGCTCGGTCTTCAGAAGTCTGCGGAGGTTGCCATGAAGATCGGCTAATGTGGTACATTGGATCCGCGCGGGATAGGTTAGCTCCCGAAAAGGCGCCGTTTCACGCCCTGCCCGCGCTTCTTACATTCTGAAACGTCACCCCTGAAACAGGTGGCAGAGATGGCAGTCCCCCGACGAATTTCGGGCAAGTCCGGTCCGCAGTTACCTCGTATTCCGCGCGTTGTCGTACCACGTGTTTGGCCGTATTGGGACGAAGATGCTGATCCGGAGCATATTTCAACGGTGATAGCGGATTTTGATTCTATGTGGTGTCGAATTGCCCGTTATGGTGAATCACTGGACGGTCCGACATTCCATGGCCCGAATGCGCAATTTTGGATCGAACCTCTAGAACGTCGGACTATTTATACAATCGACGACAACAATCAATTTGACATGGGGCCGGCTGACGACACTCCGGTCTCAGGTGGACTTCGTGAGGGTAGTTACCAACTGGACATTACAGACGACATGTTCGGCGATGGCAGAATTGCAGTGGCGAACTATGCGCACGCATCGAGAATGTTTGCGGAATTGCTGGCCAAGCCGTGTTGGAACAATAAGAAAATCAAGACTTATCCGCCTGTCGGCGTTCTTGCGGTATTGATGCACGAACACTTCGGAAGCGAGGAAACAAGTGCTTGTCAGTTTCTAATGTTCGGGAACAACCACGAAAAAGCGATTGGGTGTCTTGAAGACGATCGAAAACAGTTCATTCAGATCGCCAGTCCGGTCTATGCCTTGTTTCATGCGTCACTGATCGAGCAAGGCTTATTGTCATCTCGTTCTGTTCCGCAGCCCACAGAGAGGGACGATGAGCCATCAGCGATTGATATCAAGAATGGTATCCTAGTTTTCAATCAAATGGGACTTCGGAATCCTCCGATCGAGGCTTTTAGAAAAGCGTTTCGAGCTGCGGGATTCGTCGGAAGTAATGCAAAAATGGGCCGGATACTCAAGGCCGTAAAAAAACAACAAAAGTAGTTG
>JAQGHT010000953.1 GCA_028291565.1 Planctomycetaceae bacterium
CTCGGCGATCGATTCGGTCGGGGCCCTGTGAGCAGAAAGAAGGCAAGCCCGCTAAAAAATGGCAGTTCGTCAGCCCTTTCACTGGCCTCGACAAATCCGGCTGGACCACCTACCTCTAGTTTAACCCGGACCCAGCGGCGACGGAACAAACTGCAATTCCCTGCGATTTTGATATCATCATAAATGGCTCCGGATCTCTGTCTGGCATGATTGAGTCTGTTGGACCACGCCGTCGCCGCCGGCTCCGGGTTAAACGATTATGAATATTCTTCACACGGCTTGGGTTTGGTCGATGACGAATCAGAGTGATTGCAAATCGACCATCAAGTGCTCGGTGAACTTCTTGATGTGTGCACATAATTCGCTGCCACGGATTTGCTGACTTCCACGGCCAGTAAATTGGCAACCAAAGCGCAATTCTGAATGAGCAGCAATCTGGAACTGGTGAAACGCAATTCACGTGTGTCTGATCTCTGTTAAAGTCGTGAAGCAGCCCGGGGTCATCGATCAACCCGGCGCGCATTTTGCAGCGATCCCATTCCTGTTCTGAATCGGAATGTAGCAAAAAGCTGCATGAATATTGAGATCTGGTAGACATCCCACTTCGTTTGAAATGATGTTATCCCTTGAACGTGAGTTAAACCTCAGGTTCGTCCTTTCGTTTTGCGAGAATTGATCTTGAGCGGGATCGTCCGTTCAGATCCTGAATCTTCGTTATCTCTACGTGCTCGCACTGATCGCCAATAGACTCCCGGGCCCTTTCCAAGTCTTAATTCCTGGAAATGACGATAGCTGCACGTCGCCCGATTGCGAGTTTACGCTGGACCGATGTCGGCCGCTTCTTGGTCGCACTCTCTTTAAAATAGGAACGCGTCATGTCCTTCATACGAAAACTTCGTCGAAACTCATGGCAATTGTGGCGGAATCTGGTACAGGGAAGACTTCTTGAACCGCAGTCACGAGCCGCGCGACGACCTGCGATGCTGTCCAGTTTTGAAGCGTTGGAGAATCGCGTCGTCTTGGCGGCCAGTTGGACGACGCTTTCCGCCTCGGGCTCTGGTCCTTCGAACGGGCAGGCGATGATGCTGTTGTCCGATGGCTCAATCCTGGTGCAGGGAGGGAACAATTCATCGAGTACGACGATGTTCAAGCTGTCACCACAGGCCAATACTGGCAGTTATGTCAATGGTGTATGGTCCGACATTGGCGATATGAATGAGGGACGTTTGTTCTTCACGACAGCCATGTTGCCCGATGGACGAATCTTTGCCATTGGCGGCGAATATCCAAAGTTTTCCAACACGGCAGAGATCTACGATCCAGTCGCGGACAAATGGTCCTTCGTGGATCCAATTCCTACGCCTGGAACACGCGTCGATCAGTCCGGAGTTGTCACTGGTGCGAGTAATGCCTCACCCATCGTGATTACGACCGGTCAGACGACCGCGAACCTGCAAAATGGTGACACGGTGACCATCGCCAATGTCGCGGGTAATACTGCGGCCAACGGCACCTGGACCATCGCCGGTCTGACTTCGACGAGTTTCCAACTGGTGGGCTCAACCGGCAACGGCAGTTTCGTCAATGATGGCCAGGGGACTTGGACTGGACCAAGGCTTTCTCAATATGGTGACGACCCCATTACGGTGCTGCCCAACGGCCAAATCCTGGCGGGTTTTTTCGCCAATGCCAACACCTTCCTGTTCAATCCCGCGGCGCCTGCGGGCAGTCAATGGAGCTTCACCGGAAACAAGCTGCATAATGACGGTAGCGATGAAGAGGCCTGGGTTAAGCTCCCCGATAACAGCATTCTGTCGTATGACATCTTCAGCAGCCAGTCTGGCACATTTCAAGGACAACGCTACATTCCATCGACCGGCACCTGGGTGGATGCCAGCACACTTGGCTCTCCAGCCCCCGGAATTCTGAGTGATCCCACTACTGCCATTGCTGGCGACACTACGAAGTTTCTAGGGCAGGGAAGCGAACTTGGCCCAGGCTTCCTGTTGCCCGATGGCCGCGTTTTCTACTTTGGCGCCAACGGCAGGACCGCATACTATACGCCGTCGACCGACCTCTGGACGGCAGGCCCTGCGGAACCATTCCAGGGATCAACTCAAGTTGTGGCCACGGACGATCCTGGTGCCATGCTGCCCAACGGCCATATCTTGATCGCCCTTTCCCCGTTGGGCAATATTCCCGCGGATTCCAAGGGAAACCCGACCAACTACAACTTCCCGACTCCATCGTACATCTATGACTACGATCCGGCTGCGCAGACTTTCACTGATGTTTCTCCTGGCGGCAGCTTAGGGGGCAATTCTTTGAGTCCCAATGCGTTCGCCCTGAACATGATTGTGCTCCCGAGTGGTCAAGTGATGCTGGCGGATGAGAAGGGTGGTTTCCAGATCTTCAACGAGGATTCTGCGACGGGCCCCCAGGATGCGTGGCGCCCAACAGTCACGAATATCGTGGATAATGGCGACGGCACTTTCACTTTAACGGGTACTCAACTCAACGGCATCTCAGAAGGCGCAGCCTACGGCGATGATAACGAGATGGCGAGCAACTACCCGATTCTGCGTTTTACGGATTCGGGCGGAAACGAGTCCTATGCCCGAACGTTTAACTGGAGCAGCACTGGCGTGGCGACTGGAGCTACGCCGGTCAGCACACAGTTCAAGCTGCCGGCGGGGCATGTGCTCAGTGACTTCACGTCCGTGACCGTCATTGCGAACGGTATTCCCTCGGCTCCCGCCTCGGTCCATTTGACTCCGAAAGTCATCGCCCCGCCGAATCAGTCCAGTCTGGAAGGGGAATCCCACGTGTTCAATCTGGGATCGTTCATTGACTCAGACAGTTCGCACTGGATAGTTGATGTGAACTGGGGCGATGGATCCGCGCACACTGTGTTCAGCACGACCACCGCCGGTTCGTTGGGGACCGCGATTCACGATTATGTGGATGACAATCCCACCGGCACTCCCAGCGACCCGTATACGTTAACCGTGACCGTGACTGACGATGATCATCTCTCCGGTAGTTCGCAATCAACTGTTACGGTCTCAAATGTGGCCCCCGTTCTGACCAATCTCCTCGCCACGACGATCGATGAAAACGGCGTTGCGACCTTGACTGGACAGATCGTAGATCCTGGCACTCAAGACACATTCACGCTCAATGTGAACTGGGGTGATGCCCTGTCACCCGATAACACGCAAGTCTTCACGTTTGCGGCAGGAACGACGAGTTTCAGCCTGACCCACCAGTACCTGGATGACAATCCGACTGGTACGCCGTCAGATCAATACACTATTGGACTGACGGTGGCGGACGATGATACCGGGATGTCCAATAACAGCACGCAGGTGACAGTGAATAACGTGGCTCCTGTGCTCACCAGTCTGACGGCCACAACCATTGATGAGAACGGCACCACGACGCTGACTGGCGGAATCGTCGATCCCGGTACGCTCGACACCTTCACTCTGAATATCAACTGGGGTGATCCGCTTTCGCCTGACAACGTGCAGACTGTGACATATGCGGCCGGCACAACGGCTTTCAGTCTGACGCATCAGTACCTGGACGACAATCCGAGCGGCACGCCGTCAGATCAATACACGATTGCAATGACGATCAGTGACGACGACACAGGTACGTCCAACAACAGCACACTGGTCACGGTCAACAATGTGATTCCGGTCATTACGTCACACGACAATAGTGCGTCTTCGTCCAATATTGCGACTGCCGGACAACCGGTGACGGTCTCAGGCAGTTTTACTGATGTGGGGACCTTGGACACGCATCAGGTTTCAGTGGATTGGAACGACGGGACGACGACGATGGGCACCGTGACTGAGGCGGGCGGGGCGGGGACATTTAGCGGTTCGCATACCTACACGAACGGTGGCGTCTTCACTGTCACCTCAACGTTGACTGATGATGACACGGGCGCCGCGACTGCAAGCGAAACCGTGTTTGTCACGGGCGTGGGAATCCAGATGATTAACGGCAAAAACGTGTTGTTCGTGGTGGGGACCAACGAGGAAGATCTCGTTGCGGTGTCTCAAGTAGGAACCTTGATTACGGTCACCGCCAACTTCCTGCCAGGCTTGACTCACACACGTACTTTTGATTCCCGCGCCATCGACGAGATCCGAGTACTCCTGTTCGATGAGAATGATGTCGCGACTGTCCAGGGCGTCCTCACGGATCCAATCCTCATTGACGGCGGCCGCGGTGACGATACGCTCAACGCCAGTGCAAACCTTGGCTTGGCCGGTGTCGTACTTCTTGGCGGTGACGGCAACGATCTTCTCACTGGTAATACGGCGGGGCGCAACATTCTCGTTGGCGGTGCCGGCAAAGATACGCTGCTGGGTGGCGCCAATCAGGATATTCTAGTGGGTGGGTTTACGATCTATGATCATGCCGTCGCTGATGACAATCTGCTCACCAATGAAGCCGCGCTGCTGTCAATCATGGCAGAATGGAATTCGGGCCGCAGTCTGGCCGCACGCCGCGCGAATATCAATGGAACGGGGAGCGGTTCGCGACTGAATGGTAGCAATTTCCTGAAGCCAGGTACGACTGTGTTTGACGACGGCGATCAAGATTTGCTCACCGGTGGCTTGGGCGCTGATTGGTTCTTCCTCTTCAACAAAGACACCGGCCTCGATTTTCTGCCGCTCCTGGGGGATGTGAAGACCGTCTGAAATAGAACGGCAAGTTGGCGCAAGCGCACGGATTGAATCTGGTTGATATTGGATTGCCAATGTCCTACGATGGCCGAGTCGGCTGAAGCAGGCAATCCAATAGCTTTTCCGCCGTGAGCTGTGCACAAGTACCCGATAAATCGCGACCTGCGTAATCCGCTGCACGATGGCCATCGCAAATACCAAGGAACATTGTCTGACTACGATTGGGCTTAATTTCCGTCACCTGCAGGACAATATTGTCGAGCTCATATTGAGCCCTCCGACGCGCGACGGCTTCGTTAATCACCCAATCTGCAATGTCAATTGAAGTCAGGGGCTGAACAGGCTCTTGTATCAACTGAAGCTTTTGAATCACCTTCGCATAATGTTGAACCCACTCGCCGTCATCGATGACCGGAGTGGCATCTTTCATGGGCGGACAGATACCGTCCGAGGCCACGCACAAGAAGACCCGGCCGTCCGCTCCGGCCTCGTCCAACCAGCGTCGGACATCATAGTGACAGATTTCGGCTGCCGAGCTCAATGGGTAGAGTTTGTCTCCGACCGCGCGCGAAATGGAAATGTCATAAAAGCGTTTCGTCAACGTAGCATCCCCACGAAATTCTGGAGGCACTCGTTGCCAGTCAATTGGGATTTTGGGTTGGGCAATATGTGGATCGCCGATCAGATAATGCCCCTGCACCAGGCCAGTACCTGTCACAACAAATACCATGACCGGCGAGTCTGCGATATTCGCAACGGATAGCGTGCCGGATTCGTTCAGAACGGCAACACTGACTGTCGAACCGTCAATGCAGTCCGAGGCGTGAGCCGCCGTCGTCAAACACGCCGTACGCAGATTCTGCTCGTCCAGGGGCCCAACGGTGATCCCACTGAACGCACGGTCCTGCTGATAGGGAATTGCAACGGGAACCGTGCCTTTAAATGTTTCTGCCGCTCCCCCCTGACACACGCGAATCGAGATCAGTGACTCACCGCACTTTTGATCTTTGCGATCAATGCGGTACGAAACCTCCGATTCGGGTTTCCCTTCAATTGGAAATGGTTCATTCATGAATTCCTCGTGATGCTTGATGCTGTTTGGTGTTTTCGCACACAGTCTACTCTTTCGGGATTCTGAATGCAGTGAATTCCCCGCGAAATTGCTCTTCGACTTGTTCAATTCCGATTGACTGGCCCGTGACTGAATACTAACGATGGTTATTCGCTTCGATGACGGTTTTCAATACGCGACAATGTCGCATAATTGACGCCATTCTTTGGTCGCGGTCGGCTGCGCCGAAGTACCGCTCGGCAAGCGGCACCTACTGTGGGGCGCGCAAAAAGACACCGAGCCGTCGTCGGCTCGGTGTCTTTTGAATGGCAGCCGCGATCGCGGCGAATCGAATTAGCGGGAGAACTGGATGTCGTGAATCTCCCCCCACGGAATCCCGTGCTCCCGATTCTGGAACAGGACGTAGATGAAGTGTTGATCGGTATCCAACACCTGCACCCGTACGAAGCTTTCGCCCTTGGTCGTGATAATGTCGACAAGCTTCCCGATAAGATTCGGATTCAGCGTCACTGACGAGCGAGCATCGGCCGACGCCGTCAGCTGGCCGTGAATTCCGGCCTTGGTTTGACCTGGAGTTACGCACATGGCAACACAGATCAGGATCAGACTGGACAACTTAGCTCCCCAACTCTTGAACTGACTCATGCTTTTATTCCTTATGAACGCAAGACCGTATTTGCGCAGCCACTCCACAACATTGCGGAGTCCAAAGCTGCATTGAACGAGAGGCGTGATCGCACTTGCAGGAGTCAGTTGCTGACCTCAGTGGCAGCAAGTGATTTGAGCGATCGTCGCCTGTCGTGTTTGTCATGTCTCGCCACTGTGGAATTGCTTTTACCGGACCAAACTGGCCAAAGAATTGCCGATGGTGTTTCATTTTGGCGGAAATCGAGCGGTTTCGAAGAATGGTATCCACGAATTCTCGGTGTCAGTCGATGTCTCGCTTCGGTTGTGGCTATTGATCCGCGACAATTTCCGACACTTGACGGCGTTTTGTGGTCGCGGTCGGCTGTGCCGAAGTGCCGCTCGGCAAGCAGCACCTACTGTAGGGACTCTCGGCGCCAGCCGAGCCGCGACTTGATCGCGTCGAGAGACTCACGACAACATCGCGGATCCCGGAAAGAATTTTCGACCTGTTCGACATTTCGAAGTCAATACGCTGTGATTCAGAGGACATTTCCTTGCCATTCGGTGTGTCACACCAATTCCCGAATTTGAAAAGATCTAACACAAGTTACGACACGGTTGTCAGCAAAAGGACGCCT
>JAQGHT010001022.1 GCA_028291565.1 Planctomycetaceae bacterium
ACAGTTCCAGCAATTCGCGACTGAGATTTTCATTCGGCTTGCCCTTCCGATTCGACGGGGCGTCCAGCCATTCGAGCAATGCCGGGTCGCGCAGCATCTCCGACAGAACCGTTCCGAACGGCGCGACGGCCTGTTTCCGAAGCGTCTCGTTTTGTTGCCGCATCAGCTTCAGATCGTTGACTTTGAGATTGCTGGTCGCGAAGTGATTGTGCCACATCAGCGCAAGGCGTTCGACAATTGGTGTCGGCGACATCAGGCACCGGTAGATCCACCAGGCCTTCAGGCGGTCCACGTTTCCAGAATCGACTGCCGAGTTGCCGATCAGTGCTGCGATCTGATCGAACTGCGAGAGTTCTGCGGGTGCCTGCGCGCTGGTCAACAGCCGGTCAATGGCATGCTGAGGCGTGTCCACCAGATCGCGGGTGATCACAGCGGCCGGTGCCCCAAACGCGACGCGCCGATGTAGATGGACGACACGCCGCCGCGTCCAGGGCAGAGCGTCATCAGGGGTATAGGACGTCCAACGTGATGGGACGACGCTCATAGTTTGACTCCAAACCGCCACCCTTTGGCTCGGCAATTTGCTGCGGATTCGGTTGATCTCATTTGCAACCTCGTCAGGACGGAAGTTCAATTGCCACCGAACGAGATGGATCACTTTGTGGGACTTGGGGACGCGTCGGATTTGGGCTGCGGAGATTTGGGAGCACGCGATGCCAAGACTTTGACATCGCCTAAATCATGCTTCTTTCCGGGCTCCACGACGAGGTCGGTAAATAGCGGGCCCAAATGCACCATAGAATCCTGTCCACTCGAACTCTTCCGGTGGGCGAATACCTGCGCGTTGTATTTCATACCGGGCATGATGCCAACGAGTTCAAATCGACCTTGTTCGTCGGTGAGTATCGGATGACCGCCGATAACGACGAACGCGGCTCGCTCGGGATCAAACTTGCCACCTAAAACAGACTCCGTGGCGGTCGGAGACGGTAAGTTGAGTGCGAAATGATCGTTTTCGATCCGCGCGCCAGCGATAGGCTGTCCGTCGGTATCCACCAGTCGGCCTGCAATCCTCGAAGCGGGTTGCAGTTTGATTTCAGCGAAGGGAGGGGGATCATTCGTGATATCCAACAGGCCAATCGCATCCGTCTGTTGAGCATACGCCATCAGCCGGCGTCCCAAGCCCGGCTGGTAACCATTTACTTCAAAACTGCCCGATTTATTTTGGTACCAGAGAGAAGCATTCTGCGCCCCGTAAAGGACATATTGATCGACCAGGCGGTGGTCTTCGGCAAGAACGCGCCCCTGGATTGACTGGAGTGCCGTCAACGTGAGCGAGACGTCGATCGATGGTGCATCAGCGGCTGGTTCGATCGGGATCAGCCCCGCGTAGTTTCCTGCGATGACCAAATACGGCTCCGCTGGAATGATGCGAACACCGCCTCCCTTATCAGTCCTTGACGCCTTGATGTTATTAGCGCCCTCTCCACGCGGATACCTGAAATGGTCGTTCGCGTTGAACGTAATTAGTCCAGGGCCGGGCAGTACAGTGATCTCGAACCGTCCTTCGGAATCAGTACGAAAATGAGTTCCCACATCAACCAGCCGGACGTTCTTGCGATCCTCCAGTGCGGGATTGCCGGTGAGCGCGAAATAGCGCACATAACCACGAATCGGCTTTCCGCTCGCGGCTTCTTTGACGATCCCGCGAGCTCGAATCCCTGGCAAGAGTGCAACGTTGCTCACCAGCGGCTCGGTCCCGACAGCGGTCTTGATCGCACTTCCCACGGGGAGATAGCCTGCCCCCGCGGGCGGCAGAACCATGAATCGATTTGTTCCCGGCGGGAACCCTTCCAGGCGGAAGTGACCGTCCGGGGCCGTTGTCGTTCGAATGAAACCAGCGTTGCCGCGGACATTGTCGTTTGCTGTCGATTCGGCATACAGGAGTGCGCCTGCGACTGGCTTTCCCGTCCTGAGGTCGGTGACGACCCCTTCCACTGGCTGCGTCGGTCCTGCGACCGATATCGACTCGATTGGATAATAGGTATGGAAACGTACTCTTTCGCCACGATCGCTATCGTCGAGTTTAATGACTCGGCCCGCTCGGGAACGCAGCCGCAGAATGGAAGATTCGATGTTCGGTCCGCTCAAGACGACACTCACCATTCGCTCTCGCCCTACTCCTTCCAGTGTGAAGTAGCCGTCGGCATTGGTCTTGGTGGGAGGTAGTATGCTGTCGATCGGCCCAGTAATAATGTCTGGGCCAAATAAGCGTCGCAGTTGGTCGCGGGCCGTATAGAAGTTGGCACCGGGCCGTTTTGTTTCGGTTTCCCACGCATCGAGCGAGCCGTCCTTACCTTCGTCAGCGTTAAATGGTTGGAGCAATGCGCCGACCACCGGACGCCCTTCAGTATCGATAATCCGACCTCGAATCGGCAGGTCGGCGCACAGTGCGAGTTTCCCGTCTTTCAGCCAACCTTGACTCTTCCAATAATCGGCAGTTTGAGTTGGAATATTCTTAAGTGCGTTGCCGGTCGTCTCGAATTGACCGATCGGTCTCATGGCAAAGCCATGTCCGCGTTTGGTCGCGACAAGTTGGGAATAAGTCCATGGCTTGTCTTCCGGTGATTTGGCGAAGTCGGGTCGTAAGTACGTGAGTTCAAACTGGCCCTTCGCGTCACTAATTACCGAATTCCCCTGCTTGGGCTTGTCTTGCTTGGGCTGCCAATAAGTCAGCGTTACTGTTGCTCCCTCGACCGGTTGGCCGGCTTCATCGACGACAGTTCCAGCGTAGTGAAATGTTTCCACGTCGATTGATTTGGCAGCGACCGCAGTCGGTTTGGAATCGCTCGTCGCCGCAGCGGTTATCGATTTGCGCCAAGGTTCTCGATTTCGTTTTTCCGTCCCCAGCGGCTTGGCGGTATTGCGTTTCGAATTGAGTTCCACCTCGAAGTCGCCAATGTCGATCGTCTCTCCCGGTTCAGCCACCAGGTCGCCGCGCAGGACGATCGATTGCTGCTGACGAGGGACCGTAATGAAGTTTTTTTCACCCGCCGTGACTTCCTGACTGAATCGACCATCCTGGTCGGTGACCACTCTCGGCCCGAGCGATTCTCTGTTAACTCCACCCGACATGTAGAAAGTCGCGATGTTGGCCTTTTGCACGGGACGCCCATCGGGATCGACCAGCCGGCCGATAATCCGACCCGGGGGAAGCAGTATGACTGTGGCGTCAGTTTGTCCTGCATCCGGCCGGAACAGCACGTCCGCGCGGTCACCGGTCGCGTCGTTCACGAAGTACAGCCGGCGGACGTTACCTGGCATTGCATTTCTGAGTATCGCGTCCGAGCCTTTGACGGACTCAAATTGAAGTTCCCGGGCAGTCCCCACGGCGCGCGTACCGCTCAGCGGACGGCCTTGCTGATTCACCAGATGCAATGTGATCGATCGGCCCGAATCGGGCTGCAAGTCGACTGCCACCTCGGTTGCATCTGGGGCGGGATTCACTTCCCTGACCGCATGAAACAAACTGGGAACACCATGATCGATCGTAACCTGCGGAGTCTTCAAGGGATCGGAGAACTCGGGAATCTTTTCCCGTCCCACTTCGAGTGCGAAGTTCTCCTCGTCAGCGAGGAAGCAAACAATGCCACGTCCCTGAATCACCGGAATTCGGAAACGCCCGTCGGCGGCAGTCCGCCCGGACGGGAAGGCGGCCAGGATTTTTTGACTGCCATTCGAATAGCTGGGATGCAGTTTGACAAACTCGTTATTCGCGAATGGCGTATAGAACATCGTGCCGGCCACCGGTTGCCCCGTTTGAACATTGGTGACTCTTCCGCTGGCCCAAACGACTCGTTTGAACTTCAAGTCGACCGTGGCCAGAGCGACTTCGGTGGTACGCGGAACACGGACGGACGACGTACCGAGATAGGGTAGATTCGGCATTGTGACTTGCAGCCGGTTGTCGCCGGTCCAAGCCATTCCCTCGATACGGAAGTGTCCGTCCGAATCGGACTTTGATTCCAGTTGTCCTCGCCTGGTCTCGCCCGAGATGCTGTGGCGACCCCTCACTTCCGCCCCGACAATGGGCTGACCAGTGTCTGAATCAGTAATCCTTCCCGCTACACTGATCCCCGCTTCCATGACGTAGCTGAACATTGATCCGTAGAAGACGCGATTCCCCTGGCGGCCGAACATCGTTGCGACACGCACGGGCTCGATCGGCCGCGCTATGACATCAATGACCGTGGTCGCCAGCTTCTCGGCGGTGATTTGCAGCAGGATGCGCTGATCGCGCCCGATCCCCTGTAACTCAAACGTGCCATCGGCCCCACTCTTAGTCGAAAGCAACCCGTCCGCAATGGGCGAAATGTGCAGCTCGCCAGGCGGACGCTGACCTGCCGCAGCCGCACGCTCCATCGACATCGCGTCCCCATTAGCGAATTCCATGGGAGCCTTGCCAACCCGCGACAGCCACTTATCGGTCTCGGCCGTCGTCGATCCGAAGACGTCGACGACCTGCACCACAGCGCCCGCGACTGGCCTGCCTTCCGCGTCGACCAGTCTCCCGCAAATCGGTTCAATCACCGTCAGGGACACATCCAGTGGCTGCGGCACCTTCCAATTCCAGGACGCGTTGATGGCCATTCCGTGCTCCGTCTTGGTGGCGATGACATAGACGGTATCTACATTCCGATTACCCCTCCGGCCACCAGGCTTGCCGAATTCGGCAGATACGAATGTGTGTTCGAACTCGCCGTTGGCACCAGAGGTCAATCGCGCGACTTCGAGCATGGCGTCTCGGGAAAACTCGCCGTCGGGGATTCCGGGACGTCGGATCAAAACAATAGCGCCGGCCACTGTTTTTCCAGCTTGATCGAGGACGCGACCGCGAAGAGTCAACGGCGTCACCTCCGAACTCTTTTGCGGAGTGGCTTCGGCCTTCTGTTCGGATGCAGGTTGAGCCGCGGCAACTTCTTTCTTTGAGGCGGCGCTGGTGGCCTCGACCGACGTAGCAGTTGTAGCGGCCTCGGGCGCATTCGAGTGGCCTGAGTCTCGGCTCGGCGCCAATGCAGCGGCGAGTGCAATAACTGGCCCGGACAGCAGCAAAATCAGAAGCGTCGTAGCCCACGTTGGTCGCTTCGAGAGAGGACGTGTGAAATCGAGAATAGCGACAATTCGAGACTCGACGTTGGAATGACGGGCCATCGAGACCGTCGCCGGCAGAAGACGGCTCCCCGATGTCGAAACAGACGCGGCCACTTCCAGCAGATGCCGCGCATAGGCCGTGCGGTCCCCGGTCGAGACGATGGCCGCATCGTCGCAGGATTCTTCGGCAAGTGCCGACAGGCGCTGCCTCAGCCACCAGGACAACGGATTCAGCCAGTTCATAGCCACATTCAATTCAGACAAGAAGGCGATCGAACTGTCGCGGCGTTCCACGTGCATTCGTTCGTGCATCAAGACCGCTTCGAGCTTCTCAGTCGACCACTCCAACCATTCAAGAGGCAACAGTACCACCGGTCGAATCACGCCGAGCGTGAGCGGCACGCGGATGAGCGAACATTCCAAGAGGACCGAGCGAACGTTCGCCGGCCAACACACCACCGGCACACCAAGTTCGTGGAGATCTTCCGCCGTTATGAGCATCGACGCTCGTTGGAGCCGCCAGGTTCCCACGAGTCCGCTCAACAACCGCAGCAGCAGGATCGTTGTACCAAGGAACCAGACCGCTGCCAGCCAAAACGGACCATGCCGAACTATCTGCCATCCGTTTGATGGTGCGACAGGTGCCGACGGTAAAATGCGAGCACCGATATCGCTTACGGTCGGCTGTAGTGCGGAGTTCTCCGTTATCATGCCCCGCGCCGTGGCAATGACAGCTGCCGTAGTAAGGTCGGGTGCGGTGCCAACGTCAGGTGTTAGCACATGTTCCTGGGACCGTAATTCCCGCGAATCAACCGATTGTAAGTGCGACAGATCCTCGGACAGCAAAGGAGAGCTCAGTCCTGCGATGCCAGGATTCGTCGTTGTGGATCGGGCGCTCTCGAGCATGTCGTGCGGATCTCTCGCGGAAACAAGTGTGTCTCCGCCGGAAGAGGCCGTCCACTGCTGCGGAACGGGGATCGGCAACCGCAACTGCGGGACGACCTGCGACAGAAGCGGCAGCGTCAACATCCCCGTCAGAACGCCGGTCCACAGCCGGTGTCGCACGTGGCTGTTGCGAACTTTGAGCATCCAGATCGTCACCGCCGCCAGTGCCGCCAGCAACAGCGATTTCGCCGCAGTATCCAGCGTCAACTCAAGCCACTGCCAGGAGAATGCTGTCATGTCGCTGACCTCACATTTTGTTGTCCTGCGATGATTTCTTGCCGCGTTTTACGCTTTTGGTCGTTGCTTCGGCTTTGGCGATCCTGTCGGCCAGATCGCGCAGCGTGTCGGCCGTAAGCAGCTTGTCGTCGACCATGCCGACCAGCAGGTTCTCCACCGAACCGCGGCACAGCTTGTCGATGATTCCCCGCACTAGCTGCGATGCAATGTTTTCAGGCTCGACCTGCGGCCGATAGACGAACGTACGCCCATCGACTTCATGTTCAATATATCCCTTCGCTTCCAACCGACGCAGGATCGTGCGCGCTGTCGAGTCCTTAACGTCATGCGAGCCCTCCAGGGCATTGCGGACGTCTTCGGCCGTGGTGGCCGGCCGTGACCAGATCACCTGCATCACGGCATATTCCAGTGGTCCCAGTCGAGATTGTTCGGAGCGTTTCATGCATTGATTCCAACAACGAAGCAAACCACCGTTACATAATGTAACGTTAAAACATCTCGCAGTCAAGTGTCTACCTTCTGGTATGCTCCGATCTTGCTGCCCTGGAATGAGCCAGTCCTATGGAATCGTTATCTTGGCACCACATTTTACGTGTCCGTTTCGATTTCTCGACGGGTCAGTTATTCTGAGGATGTTTTCCCAGAGCTCCCAGACGTCTTTTCTTTTGCATACAAACTCAGCCATTGCTGCCGCCCTGTCTTCAAAACACCGAATCGCCGAGAAATCGGTGCGAAGTATACCATCTTCCTGTTGCAACCATGAAAACTATCCTTTTTCTCTTCGTATTCTCGGTGTTCTTTTGCGGTGATGCCTCTGCCGCGGAAAGGCCGAACGTCGTGTTCATCGTTGCCGATGACATGGGTTATGCTGACATGGGCACTCAGGGCGCTCGAGGGTTCAAAACACCCAACCTCGACCGCCTCGCCGCCGAAGGAACTCGCTTCACGAGTTTCTACGTCGCCCAGGCGGTCTGCACAGCGTCGCGTGCCGCATTGATGACGGGTTGCTATCCCAATCGCATCGGCATGTATGGGGCCTACAATCACACGAGCCGCGATGGCATGGCCGACGAAGAACGGCTGTTGCCGGAGATGTTTAAAGAACGCGGCTACGCAACGGCTGGGCTGGGCAAATGGCACCTCGGCACGCGCATGAAGTTTCATCCGCTGCGGCACGGTTTCGATGAGTGGCTAGGTATTCCGTATTCCAACGACAACTCGAAGTACCATCCGTCACTCGCGGCCGAAATGCCGCCGCTTCCGCTCTACGACGGGGAAAAAGTTGTCGAACGAGACCCGGATCAATCGCTGTTCACAAAACGCTTCACGGAACGCGCGATCGACTTCATCGAGCGAAATGCTTCGCGGCCATTCTTCCTCTACATGCCGCACGTTATGCCACATGTGCCGATCTTCGCGTCGGAAAAATTCAAGGGACACAGCCAAGGCGGGCTGTACGGGGATGTCATGGAGGAACTCGATTGGTCGGTCGGCGAAGTCCTGGCGACACTCCGACGGCTACAGCTTGACGGCAAAACGCTGGTGATCTTCATCTCGGACAACGGCCCTTTCCTCTCCTATGGCGAACACGCAGGTTCCGCTGCGCCGTTGCGTGAAGGGAAGCTCACGACGTTCGAGGGCGGGGTTCGAGTGCCTTGTCTGGTCCGCTGGCCGCGACACGTCCCAGCCGGTCGAGTCTGTGCCGACCCCTTCATTGGCATCGACTGGCTCCCGACGCTCACAGAGATCGTTGGCGGTCGGTCTCCCACGCTCAAAATCGACGGTCGTTCCGCGAAGAGTTTGATCTTCGGCGAGAAGAACGCGGGTGCTCCGCATGAGGCATTATTCTTCTATTCCGGCACCGCGCTACAAGCCGTGCGGAGCGGTCCATGGAAGCTGCATTTCCCGCATCCTTATATCACTCCTGCTGGTGAGCCCGGCCGCGGAGGCAAGCCCTCAAACTGGGGA
>JAQGHT010001025.1 GCA_028291565.1 Planctomycetaceae bacterium
GGACAGGCCTGCAGTAAAGTTAGCCAGACATGGCGGCAGGTTGTGCGAAACCAACCGTACTCACGATATTTTCGGGCACTCGTGTGTAATGTGCCGCCCGTGCAGTGCAGAGGAATTCCGCGTCGTCGCGCCGTCCAGACCAGCAAATGATCTTCGCCATAGCGAGCCACTTCGGAATATCCGCCGAGTTGATCAAACAACTCGCGATTCAGACACAATCCCTGGTCCCCAAAAGGCATCCCCAGCCAGTGGGACCGGAACCAGACACCCCAGGCATTCAGCGGCATCCAACGTGGTCCATCCGTTTGAAAGACCAGATTGAAATAGAGCAACGCGGCAGGAGCAGCGGTCCAACTTCGCTGCAAGGCCTCCAAGGTGTTGAGATCGAATCGCGAATCGGCATGCAGAAACCACAGGAAGCGCCCTCTGGCTTGTGCTGCCCCGACATTCATCTGCCGCGCACGACCACGGGGTGAAATGACCCATTTGACCGGGCGAGCTTCCGTCAGAAACTCGGTCTGAGCCGTCGTCCCGACACAAATAATCTCTGCGAAAAATGGAGTTTGACGTAATTCGTCGATCAGGCCGTGCCAGGAGTTATCACCTGGACCAATTGGAATGATGATCGAGACATCGCAGGCATCCTGGTTCGGCGTCTGATCCAGGTTGAACATGATGTTCACATGACTTTCCGGTACAACGTCTGATTGAAGCATTTTCGCGAAATGAAGCACGGTAACGTTCATACCGCGGGGCTCGTTCCGATGGTGATGGCCTTTGCACTGCTTTGGTTTCCGACCAGGTAGGCCGATCGCATTTGATTCCTGCGGTCTCACTTGACTAAAGTCTCTTTAAAAGGAATATTCCTACTCGACAGGAACCAGGAATTGATGGCTTCAGGTCGCTGGCCCTGTATGATAGTTTGTCACAGTCCTCGTTAATCGGAATCAAACCGCAAAACCTCGAGACTCTCATGCGTCGCCAGGAAAATCTCATGGCCGGACTGACATTATTGCGCCAAGGCAGCACGCTGGCCAAGGCTGAAGAGCAGCTGCGGCTACTCGAAACTGAAAGCGGCATTCGCGGTTTTGCCGAGACCCTGGCGATCTCCGGGCTACCGGTCTTGCGAGCCACCGGCATCGAAGTGTTCCAGCTCAATTTGGGAAAGGTCTGCAATCAGACGTGCCGGCATTGTCACGTTGACGCAGGTCCGGAACGCAAAGAGAGCATGTCCGCGGAAATTGCCGCGTTATGCCTGCAAGCATTGGCTCGAACGACTATTCCGACTGTCGATATCACTGGTGGAGCTCCCGAACTCAATCCCCATTTCAAGACGATCGTGACGGAATCTCGCCGCCTGGGCCGGCACGTCATCGATCGGTGCAATCTGACCATTCTTCTAGCTCCAGGTTATACAGACCTCCCGCAATTCCTGGCCGAAAATCAGGTCGAAGTCGTCGCATCCTTGCCGTGTTATCTCGAACAGAATGTTGACTCACAACGCGGTGAGGGCGTATTCGAGAAATCAGTTCAGGCATTGCGGCGACTGAACGAATTGGGTTATGGTCAGCCGGATGGCAAGCTGGCATTGACGTTGGTCTATAACCCGCTTGGACCGTCACTGCCCCCACCGCAGCCCAAGCTGGAAGCCGCGTATCGACAAGAACTGCGGTCTCGATATGGAATCGAGTTCACACGTCTCTTCACGATCACCAACATGCCGATCAGCCGCTTCCTGGACGACTTGTTGCAGTCACAGAAATATACCGCTTATATGCAGAAGCTGCTCGACGCCTTCAATCCACTGGCAGTCCCTGGTGTGATGTGTCGCACAACCCTGTCCATTGACTGGCAGGGTTATTTCTCTGACTGCGATTTCAACCAAATGCTGGACCTTCGCGTGGCACCTGAAGTTCCGCAACACATTCGCGAATTCGACGCAGCGAAATTAGCTCAACGCCAGATCGTCACCGGGCAGCACTGTTACGGCTGCACGGCAGGAGCTGGCTCCAGCTGCCAGGGGACTCTTTTGAAAGACTAACCGGCATTCGTGATCCAGCGTGTACTCCTTCTTGGGTTCACCTACGCCTTCCCAAGGCAGATTCAATTCTATTACGCCAGACTCTCAAATCACTGATATCTGCAGAACAACAATGGCCGCGCGTTATGGGGACACATCAATCAAATAGAGGTCCTGCATTCCCTCGCGTTCACCGACGATCACTAACCTCTGACCGTCCGGGTGCCATGCAGCGTAGTCGTCACGATCGGGGCTGTTGGTGATTCGCTGTGGTGCAGAGCCGTCCGCGAGCATGACATAGATCTCGGCATTGCCGTCGCGATGACTGGTGAAGGCAATTCTTTGTCCGTCTGGCGAAAATCGGGGTCGTGAATCCTGAAAGGGGTTATCGGTCAAACGACGCACGTCAGTCCCGTCGGCACGCATCACATAGATCTCGAAATTCCCGTCCCGGCTGGATCCGAAGACAATCGAACGGCCGTCGGGTGAGTATGCTGGCCAGTTATTGATTCCACGACATTCCGTAAGTGGTTTGCGATCCTCACCGCTTAATTGCGAGGAGAAAATCTGCTGAGTGCCTCGTTCGGCGTAAGAAAACACCAGACGGGAATGATCGGGGTGCCAGGGCAGGACTGCGAAATCCATTGAATCCAGCACCGGGCATGATTTCGCCCAGTAGAGTTCCCTTGCTGTCACGCAGAATGATGCTGATGCTCAAAACGCCTCGCAATTTAAGGCAGGCGGAACGTTCGCCGTCCGCCGACCAAGTCGGCTCGAACTCCGCGAACGTCGCGTCGGGATGCAACAATTCGTTCTTTCTGTCGGCCAGGACCAGGCGTCGCAGCTGGAACAACTTCGCGTCCGAGAACTCGACGAACACCAGTTCCTTACCGCTCTCCCGAAAGACGGGGCTGGATTTTTGCCGTCCGTCCTGAGTCAAACGTCTGGGCTCCGCTGATAATGAGACCGATACCAGGCTGAAACAAAGGCACAGGTTCATCGGAATCATTTGCATAGTGAATGACATGGAAGTCGATTTCTCAAGCTAGAGCGGTTTAACTTTGAGTGTGCTTGTCTGAAAGGTGAATCTCCCAAGAGCGCCTGTAAAGCGACCGGCAATTGCAAGGTTCGGCGCTGTAACGAAATAAGTTGATCGAGTTGTTTTTCTTTGACTATGCGGTGATCGAGAGACTTTTATTACCAGCTTCTGATGGACGAGATCGCCCAACGAAACATTGAACACCGGCGTCTTAGGACCGAGGAAATAATTACTGTCCGAACTATTGACAATTCGTTATTGAACCACGGATCACACAGATTACACGGA
>JAQGHT010001032.1 GCA_028291565.1 Planctomycetaceae bacterium
CCTGCAACCAGCATTCGCCGGCCTGATCGCAGATCGGGCAGTCGACCGGATGGTCTAATAAGATTCCTTCCTGGACGAACTGCTGGTTGGCCTTCACTTTGGGGCTGTTCGTGACGATGACGGTTCCGTCCTTAACGGGCGTCTGGCATCCGGGGACGAGCTTCGGCACCATTTCGATCTTGCCGGTGTCTTTGTTCTTTTGACCGGTTTCGACCAGGCACATACGGCAACTGGCAACGACGGACAAGCCGGGGTGCCAGCAATAGAAGGGAATGGACACGCCAGCCCGATCTGCCGCTTGGATGCAATTCAGCTTTTCGTCGTCGCCGATCTGCACTTCCTGACCGTCGACAATGATGACTGCCATGTTTTCGTATTCTCCGTAGGGATCAGGCGGCTCAACGTTGACTTTCACCCTGTACGGCGAAAAAAAACTTTGAATCGTTTGACCCCGCGAGTTTCAAATCTCGGTTCGCTAAGGTGGTGTTGTGGTTCAGGTCCGGTAATGTTTGGCCAGCCGCTTGCACGGCAAGACGGCGACGTTTGTTAATGCGCCCCTAATCCCACGACTTCCAATGCTTCGACTGGTTCTTTGTTTTGATATCCGTTCGGATTTGTCCGCTTCACGTAATCTTCAAATTCGCCACGGAACTTTTTCAATGCGTTCTTGATCGGCCAGGCCGCACCGTCCGCCAGGCCGCAAATCGTCGTTCCGGGCATGATGCCGATCGAATCGCTGATTGTCTGCAGCAAGTCCAAGTCTTTCAGCCGGCCTTTGCCTTGCTTGATGCGATACAAAATGCGCTCCGACCAACTCGTGCCCTCACGGCAGGGGGTACATTGTCCACACGATTCGTGAGCGAAGAACCGACAGGAATTGTGCAGGAAATCGACCATTGAAACGGTTTCGTCGAGCACCACGACTGCAGCAGTTCCCAGACCCAGGCAGCCCGCTTTACCGGGGCCCGCGAAGTCCAGTTTCGTATCCCATTCTGATTCTGAAAGCAGGCCCATGCTGATTCCGCCGGGAATCGCTGCCTTGCCTTTGCGGCCCTTCCAAACGCCACCGCCGTAGTTTTCGACCAATTCGCGACAAGTCACACCCAGTGGCATCTCATAGCAGCCAGGCTTATTGATGTGACCGCTGATGCAGTACAGCTTGGGGCCGTAACTGCCGGGATCGCGCGGATTGTTCGGATCCGATGGGATACCCATCGATTTGAACCAGTCGACGCCGCGATTAATGATGTGGGGCACGCAGGCCAAGGTTTCAATGTTGTTGACGACGGTGGGCTTGCGGAACGCACCTTCAATCGCCGGGAAGGGTGGCTTGATTCGCGGCCAAGCTCGCTTGCCTTCCAAGCTCTCGATCAGTCCTGTTTCCTCACCGCAAATGTAGGCCGCTGCTCCCCGATGCATGTAAATGTTGAGCGAGAAACCCTTACCAAAGCAATTGTCGCCGAGATATCCCTTGGCATAGCATTCATCAATGGCTTGTTGCAGACGGCGGTATGCTGTGGGATATTCATATCGCAGATACAGATAAGCGGTCGTCGCCTTTGTGGCATAACAGCCGATCATGATGCCTTCGATGACCTGATGCGGATCAAGTTCCATCAGGATGCGATTATTGAATGTGCCCGGTTCACTCTCATCCGCGTTGATGCACATATAGAACGGGCCGGGATGATTCTGCGGGAGGAAACTCCACTTCAGTCCACACGGAAATCCCGCGCCGCCGCGACCGCGCAGCCCCGACGCTTTCACGAGATCCACGACTTGCGTCGGTGACATCTCGCCCAACACCTTGCGTATTGCCTGGTAGCCGCCGCCTTGCTCGTAGACGGGCAGCGTATGGCTGTCCGGCTTATTAATATTGGCGGTCAGTACGGGTTCAAATTCAGCCACGGTTCAAGGTTCCGTTTATGTGTAGCATGACACTTTGTGTCATGATGCCTCAGGACTGCGTCTCAGATTCACTGACAAAACTCAGAGGCCATGCGACTCGTCAAATCATCCCTATTTGCACTTTTATTCGTCTTCATCATTGTGGCTTCTCATCGAAGCATGACGGTTTTCGAGGAACCAGAGGGCTTACGCCCCCCGCTCGCCGAATCAGGTCTGTTCAGCCACCCTTTTCCGCTTGGGATTTCAACTGAGCACAGATCTCGTCGACTTTGTCCAAGTCGACATTCTTATACACTTGTTCGTTCGCCAATACGGCCGGTGCGAAATCGCATAATCCCAGGCATTCACCAAACTCGAGGGTGATCTTGCCGTCGGGAGTCGTCCCGCCCGGTTTGACACCGAGTGTATGACACATCTTTTGAAAAACTTCGTCACCACCACGCAAGGCACAGCTGATTGAGCGGCAAACCCAGGCCCGGACGAAGCCCCCTTGTTCTGACTTGAAGAAGCCATAGAACGAAAGGGTGTCGTAAATCTGGGCTGGAGCCAGTTCCAGCAACTTGGCGATTTCGGGAATCGCCTCCATCGGCACGTGCCGCAGCTGGGAATTGACGATATGCAACGCCGGCAACGTGATGGCTTGCCGAGTCGGATAGCGGGGAAACAGCGCCTGGATTTCCGCCACCATTTCGGGCGTTAACACAGGCGATGATGTGGGGGCGGCGGTCGTCATATGATTCAGGTTCGTACTAATGTCCCGGTCTGTATCAGTCAGCGTCAGACTCTATCGATCTAACTCGGCGGCGATAATATTCAGGCTACCCAACACTGCCACAACATCGCTCATCGTGTGCCCCTTGATCAGCTCAGGGAACAGCGCGAAGTGAATGTAGCTCGGGGGTCGACAGCGGGCTCGATAAGCCTTGTCACTGCCGTCACCGACAATGTAGAAGCCCAGTTCACCGTTCGGGGCCTCGATCGCATCGTAGTGTTCGGCCTTCGGAGTTTGAATGCCCCGATTGGTCATCACCACTTCGAAGTGCGTGATCAAGCCTTCGATTGTGTTGTAGACCTTGTCTTTACTGGGCAGAATGGCCCGTTCTTCGTTTTCGACGTTGACCGGGCCGCTGGGCAGGTTTTCCAGGGCCTGGGTAACGATCTTCAAACTCTCTTCCATTTCCCACATGCGAACCAGATAGCGGTGGAAACAGTCGCCGCCTGTCGAGCAGATCACCTTGAAGTCGAAGTCGTTGTACGACATGTAGGGCTGATCTTTTCGCAGGTCACGAGTCACACCGCTGGCTCGGGCGATAGGGCCCGTCACGCTACGGTTGATGGCTTGCTCCTTGGTCAGGATGCCCAGGCCCTTCGTACGTTCGACGAAAATCCGGTTTCGATTCAACAGCCGTGTCACATCGGAATGTGCTTTGGGGAAATTCTTGATGAACTCACGGACCTGCCGGATGAACTCGGGTGTGGCGTCATACATCAGGCCGCCGACTCGCGAATAGCTGGTCGTGAAGCGGGCACCGCACAGCGTCTCAAAAATCCGATACAGGTCTTCCCGCTGATTGAACGCATACAGGAAGGCCGTAAAAGCACCCGTATCGAGTGCCATCGCACCGCAACAGAGCAAGTGATCGCTGATGCGTGCCAGTTCGGCGAGAATCACCCGGATATACTGGCAGCGTTTGGGAATTTGCAGCCCCATCAAGCTCTCGACTGCATTGTGCCAGGCGATATTGTTGGCCAGCGGCGAGATATAATTCATGCGGTCGGTGACGGC
>JAQGHT010001049.1 GCA_028291565.1 Planctomycetaceae bacterium
TGAATCTGACGGGTTCGTTCACGATCAAAGAGGCTGGTGTTTATTCGTATTGGCTGGATCTGCGCGACCTGCAGAACTTCGGCAATAGTGATGCTTCACGATATGAGATCCGCGCCATTCAGGACACCGTACCAGACATTTATATCGATCAGCCAGCGACCGATATTCAAGTCACGCCGACGGCCGAAGTTCCCGTCCGATTTGTCGCGAAAGACGATCTCGGCCTGCGTGCGATTCGAATGCAATATACGACTCAGGCGACCGACGCCGCGGAACTCTCTGCGCAGGTGGAAGTACCGTTGTCCGCTTTGAAGAACAGGCCCACGCACCACACTGAAGATTACATATTCCATTTGGAACCACTCAAGCTGACACCGGGCATGAAAGTGCAATTTCACGCCGAAGCGACGGATGAATACGATCTGGTTGGAGCTCCGCACGTCGGACGCAGTATCGTCCGGACTTTGACCGTGGTTTCTCCGGAAGAGAAGTCGCAGGAGCTAAATAATCGTCAAGCCGGATTACTCAACAACATGGCCCGGCTGAAGAAACAGGAATCCGAAATCGAAGCCAAGACTGGCGAATTGCAAAAGCAACTGGAGAAAGCAGGATCCTTGCGGCCACAAGACCTCGATCTGCTGCAGCGGATTGAAGGACAACAGCGTCAAGTGGCCACAGCGTTGCAGAATCCGCAGGATGGCATTTTGGCAAAAACGAAAGAGATCCTGAAGGAACTGGAACAGAATCACGTAGACGCCCCCGATACGAAGCGACGATTGGACCAGATTCTCACCGAATTACAGCGGTTGAGCACGGCGCATTTACCGGAAATCGAGCAGCAGTTGACACAGGCTCGGAAGGAAGTGACAGGTGCCGATTCGACCGCGAGGCCAATGAAGCCGGAGGACAAAAACAAGCCAAACGGCACAGTTCAAAACGATCCGAAAAACCAGAAGCCTGGGGATCCGATGCAATCCACCACTCCACCGGAACCCGCATCAACCAAGAATTCCAGCCCGAATCAGGCTCAGGATAGCGCTCCACCAATGAAAACGAGTGGTGATGCGCCACCCAAGCCCGATCAAAAATCACCTGAAATGCCGCCTCACGTCGCGAAGCCTCGGAGCGATCGTCCTCCCGTGAAGAAACCGGAACAGATTTCAGAACAACCGCGTCCTGGAGCTTCTCCTGCGGAGCAAGCTCTACACCGGGCCCAGCACCACGAGCAGGCCGTTTCTGAGACTTTGGACGAACTACTCCGTGAACTCTCACAATGGCAAGATGAGCGGGAAGCAACTGCCAGTCTGCAAGAGATCCGCAAGGACCAGGAGAAAGTCACGAAAGAGACAGCGCAACTGGGCCAACAGACAGTTACGAAGTCGCTCCAGCAATTGAAACCCCAGGAACAGGCTGATTTGGCGAAACAGGCCGAACGTCAGAATCATGGGGCGCAACAAGTCGATCAGTTGCAGCGGAAACTGGGCGAAATCGTGCAGAAACTCGCGGACCAGGACCCTGACGCGGCTGGCCGATTACAAGATGCGCTCCAACAATTGCAGCAAAAAAACACCGCCAGCAAAATGCGAGATGCCGCGCGGAAAGTGGGCGAGAACAATATTGGCGAAGCGACCCAATTGCAGCAACAGCTCACCAAAGAGTTGGAGGCTCTTGAAAATCTGCTGAAGAACGAAGCTGCGTCAGATTTGGAGTCCCTGGTCAAACAGATGGAGCAGTCCGAAAAAGAGCTGGCCAACCTGCAAGACGAACAGGAAGAACTCGTCAAGAAAACGAAAGCGGCTCAAGAGGAAACCGATCCGAAGCTGAAGGAAGAACAACTTGAGAAGCTGAAAAAGGATCA
This sequence comes from Planctomycetaceae bacterium, assembly GCA_028291565.1. Lineage (GTDB taxonomy): Bacteria > Planctomycetota > Planctomycetia > Planctomycetales > Planctomycetaceae > JAKFVC01. The sequence continues at coordinate 1,859 of JAQGHT010001049.1, forward strand.
GGAAGCGCTGCAGAAGAAAGCCGAACAACTGGCTCGCAAATTAGAGCGATTGAAATTGGATCGACCCGCCAAATCGGCCGAGCGTGCTGGAGAGCGGATGGAGAACGCTCAAGAGGAGCTGAATAAAGAAGACCCGAATCACGCTGACGAACAAGCCCAGGAGGCCGTCGAAGATCTGGAACAGGCCCGCAAGGAATTGGCGCAGGAAAAACAACACGCCGAAGAAAGTTTGGCTCACGAACAGTTGGAAAAGGTTTCGGATGAAATCAAGAGTCTGACTGAGCGTCAGAAAGCAGTTGTCGAAGAAATCAAGCGTCTTGACGCGGCTCACGCGGCGAAAGGGAATTGGACGCGGCCGCAACTCAAGTCGCTACGCGATCTGGCGGAAACTCAGCGGGGACTTCAAGTCGAAACGCTGGGGTTGTCTGAAAAGTTATCGTCTGCGAAGGTGTTTGCCCTGGCAGCCAGAGGGGCAGCGCGAAATATGGAACTCGCTGCCGGAAAGCTCGATGAAAAAGAGACCGGTACCGAAGCGCAACAGTTTGCCCAAGCCGCGTTACAGCGATTTCTGGATCTGCAGGAAGCAATGAAACCGGAGAAGCCCAAGAAACCAGAAGGGGGCGAGGCGGAACAACAGCCCGGTAATAACGCGGCAGGTGGCGAACAAAAGTCGCCGCCAATCGACACTGCCGCGCTGATCGCTGAATTGAAAATGCTGCGTTCAATGCAAGTCGATCTCAATTCGAGAATGTTGACTTTGGCTGTGAAACGAGACCAGGGAAATCCACTCACGGCGGCCGAACTTGAGGAATTGAAAAAACTCGGGGATGAACAAGGTGAAATGGCCGAACTCACGACCAAGTTTCTGGAGCTCTTCGACGCGGGGAAAGCGAAAGAGCCCGCAAATTAGAGCGGTTTAACCTTGCGCGTTCCGGTTTACGATGATTAATTGTGCCACTGCTTTAATGCTGTACTCGGCGTTTAAGCAGTGCTTTTCACCGCTCCGAATGCACTGCTTAACGACCGAGTACAGTCGCAAATCAGTGGCACATCATCAGAAGACGCAAAGTTAAACCGCTATAGCTCTGCAATTGCCGAGTGAATGCGCGCTGGTCCGCATATCCGCAATCGAATGCGATTCCGGAAATGGCTCTCCGCCGTATTTCTTAAACGTTGCGCTGCCAAGTCCATACGGAATTTCAAAAACAACTGATTCACCGAGACTTGAAAGACATCGCGGATTCGGCGATCCAATTCATCGGCCGACAATTCCGCCAGCTGCGCGATTTCATCGACGGTCAGCGGTGACTGCAAATCTGTGGCCGCAAGTGAATTTGCTTGGGAACAGGTTTTACCAAGACCATTCCTGTGCGCGGAATGCAGTTCGGACTGGCGGAACTGCCAAGAACCATTTATCACCCCGTGATAAACTGAGGCCGTATCAGGTTACGCCGCGAGCAATTTTGGGACGCCAATTTCCCCGTAGCCAAGGTTGCCAAACCTTGGGAATCGGACCGGAAACGGAGCGAACCGCCCCAATCTCTGACGAGATTGGCTCCAGAAATTCCTCACGACATTCCGCGTTAATTCGGTCCCCTGCATCATAACTCTTCCGTTCAAGAGAAAGGTCTTTTCGAGATGTCCGCACAGCATTGGCAAGGCGTTTTTCCCGCCGTCACAACTCAGTTTCATGAGGATCTGTCGTTAAACCTTGAGGCGACTGCGCGGCATTTCGAAGTCCTGATCGCATCGGGCATCAGCGGATTGATCGTATGTGGCTCGCTGGGCGAGAATCAGGCACTGGCGCCAGAAGAGAAACGGCGCGTGGTCGAACTGGCGATCGACGTTGCGTCGAAACGCATCCCCGTTCTCAGCGGGGTCGCCGAAATGAGTACTGCCGCGGCATGTCGCTATGTTCAAGATTGTGAACGGCTGGGGGCGGACGGATTCATGGTTATGCCGGCAATGGTTTACAAGGCCGATCCGCGTGAAGTCGAGAGTCATTTTCGTCGCGTTGCGGCCGCGACCGCCCTGCCCTGGATGCTCTATAACAATCCCGTGGGCTACACAACGGATGTGACGCCGCAGCAGTTCGCTGCGTTGGCTAACATCAAAAACCTCGTTGCAATCAAAGAAAGCTCTGCTAACACGCGGCGCATCACCGAATTGCGGCTGGAAGTGGGCGATCGTTATTCGCTGTTTGTGGGAGTCGATGATTTGATTCTGGAATCATCCATTCTTGGAATCGATGGCTGGGTCTCGGGTTCGGGGATCGCCTTTCCTGAGGAAAATCAATACTTCTGGGAACTGACCCGATCTGGCCGCTGGGATGAGGCGCGAACCTTATACCGCTGGTTTTATCCGCTATTGAAGCTCGACACGCACATCAAGTTCGTGCAGTACATCAAGCTCGCAGTGCAGGAAGTGGGCTTGGGTTCCGAGTGGGTACGCGAACCCCGTTTGCCTCTCGCGGGAGCAGAACGAGAGCACGTGCTCAACATCATCCGGCGGGGAATTGAAACCCGGCCGGCAATTGCACGAAGTCACTCTCGCTAAGGTATTCAATTGATGCACCACGTACACGTGATCGATTCTCATACGGCCGGCGAGCCAACTCGAGTTGTCATCAGCGGCGGGCCTGATCTGGGGACGGGTTTGCTGACAGAGCGGCTGGAAGTGTTTCGAGCCGAACACGATCGGTTTCGCTCGGCTGTCGTCAACGAACCACGAGGCTCAGATGTCATCGTCGGTGCCCTGTTGTGCGAACCTGTCGCTGCCGAGTCTGCTGCTGGAATCATCTTCTTCAACAATGTCGGATACCTGGGCATGTGTGGACATGGTCTAATTGGTGTTGTGAAGACATTGCACTGGCTGGGAAGAATTCAAGCGGGGAAACACAAGTTCGAAACCCCCGTCGGAATTGTCTCAGCGACGCTCGAATTGGACGGTCGTGTTACGTTGGTCAATGTTCCGTCGTTTCGCAAACAGAAGAATATCGTCGTCGATGTTCCCGGTCATGGTCAGGTGAGTGGTGATCTCGCCTGGGGTGGCAACTGGTTCTTC
>JAQGHT010001056.1 GCA_028291565.1 Planctomycetaceae bacterium
TACCATCGCGAATGGTGATTGCGCGTACTGTGGCGAGGGGATCACTGTTCGGAATGTGACATTTTTATCTGTGCGGGATCTATTCCAGTTGTAACGCGAGTGCAGGCTTGAGGTGCGTTCTTTGTCGCTGCGGCAGGACTTCGGCTTGCTAGTGGTGCAATTACCTGTCTAGGATGTGAGATGCGAAGAAATTGGCATGTACATGTCAATAGCGTTGCCCAGGCTGGGCGTGCGTTGAGTCTCAATCCTGGAGCCGCTGGAAATGCGTTGGCTTTCGTGGTCGCGTTGGTGTCGCAGGCAAGTCGCGGAATTTCGTTCGCAGGCGCGCGTCCGAACGTTTCGTCGGCAATTCACCATTGCCGTCGAACAATTGGAATTAAGAACATTGCTGGCCGCGAATTTGGCGCCTGATATCAACGATCAGGCTTTCTTCATTCGATCCGATGCTTCGAATGGAACGCCCGTCGGTGCGGTCCTGGCAACCGACCCAGATACTCCCGCTCAGACTCTGACTTTTCAAATCACGAATGGCAACCTCGGCGCATTCGCAATTAATCCCACATCCGGAGTGATCTCTGTCGTCGATGTGACGCTCCTCAATTCGGCGATCTTAACTGTCGAGGTTACCGACAACGGTCAGCCATCAAAATCCAATACTGCGCTCATCGCCATCAATGTCAATCATCCTCCGGTGATCGCTGATCAGGCTTTCACAGTTCCTACAAGCCCGCCAGCGGGGTCTTCTGTGGGAACGGTTTTGGCCACCGATCCTGATTTTTTGCAAACGTTGACCTATAGCATTCTTTCAGGAAACGAAAACGCAGCGTTGGCCATCAATGCCACGACTGGCGCAATCACAGTCGCCAATACGGCTCTGCTCGCTGAACAGACGACCTTGACGGTTCAGGTTTCTGACAACGCCTTGTTGCAAGACGTCAGCACCGCGAGCGTCACAATCAACCAAAACAGTCCGCCAGTGATCAATGATCAGACGTTTGTGGTACCGGCGAACGCCACAAGCGGCTTTTCAGTGGGGACGGCGACTGCGTTTGACCAGGACGTCGCGCGTGGGCAAAAACTGACTTACACAATCGTCCATGGGAATTCCACAGGCGCGTTTGCAATCGATCCAACGACCGGTGAGATTTTCCTCGCCGACTTGAACGCATTCAACACTCTCGGTCCGTCGCATCAATTAACGGTTCAAGTCCAAGATAATGCGGTGCGGCCCGGAACGGCCCAGGCAACGATCACGATCGTTCAAAACCATTCGCCGGTAGTGAATGACCAGGTATTTCCCGTGCTCTCCAGCGCGACTGTCAATTCTGTGATCGGAACAGTCGTGTCCAGCGATCCTGATGCCGGTCAGACCAGGACTTTCGTGATTACCGACGGCAATAACGGGGCATTCGCGATCTCGCCGTCAGGAGTACTGACCGTCGCGAATACGTCGTTGTTGAATGCACTCGGTCTTCAGACGGATCTCACCGTAGAAGTCACGGATAATGGCACGCCGGCGCTGTCGGACACAGCCCAGGTTTCGATTAACTTAAATCATGTGCCAATCCTCAATGATCGGACAGTGACGGTACTTTCGACCATTCCCGAGGGCTCGACTGTCACCACAATCTCGGCGACTGATGCCACCGCCGACGCAGGGCAGGCACTGTCCTACTTCATCACTTCGGGCAATCAAACTGGCGCATTCGCGATTGATTCAGTGTCGGGCATCATCAAGGTCGCCAACAAAGCCGCGTTCACGGCCTTGAGCTTCCCCACTCCTCTGACGGTCGAGGTGCGGGACAACGGAACTCCGCAGGGTGTCGACACGGCGACAATTACGGTCGGCCTCAATCATCCGCCTTCTGTGAAGACGCAGACATTTTCCATTCTTTCGACGGTTGCCGCAGGCACAGCGGTGGGAACCGTCACCGCGTCCGATTCAGATGCCAGCCAGGTCCTCACTTATAGTATTGTGACGGGCAACAATGGGACGTTCGCCATCAATCCGAGCACTGGTGTCATCAGTGTGGCCGATACGTCGTTGCTGAATGCGCTCACGTTGAACACGTCGCTGACCGTTCAGGTTGTCGACAATGGTTCGCCGACCGGAGTCGGAACGGCGAATGTGACAATTATTCGCAACAGCCCGCCTGTAATCAGTGAACAGACTCTCCTCGTACCGACAGTGGTGACGCAAGGGGTGGGGCTCGGAATGGTGACAGCCTTTGATCCTGACACTTCAAGTGGACAGACGCTGTCTTATGCGATCGTCAGCGGCAATTCCCTGGGCACGTTCTCAATCAATCCCGCGAACGGTCAGCTTTCAATCGCAAATCTGGCCGCATTTAATACCTTGGGCATTTCAAATGTGGTCGCGGTGCAGGTTCAGGATAGTAACTCGCCACCCGCGAGTGCCCAGGCGAGCATCACGATCATTGGAACCCACAATTCAGACACACCGGTGATTAATAACCAGACGTTTGCGGCACCAGTCAATGTCCAGGCAGGAACGACTCTGGGAACCGTGCTCGCGTTTGACGCGGATCTCGCCGGGGGACAGACGTTGACTTATCTCATCACGGCTGGAAACGAGACTGGAGCCTTTGGCCTGAATCCGCAGACGGGTGAACTTAAGATCGTCAATCCAGACGCTTTTGTTTCTTTGACCCTGCCGTTCAACCTGACTGTTCAGGTCCGGGGCAATGGATTGCAATCCGCGTCGGCAACGATCACGGTGACCGGAAATCATCCGCCCCTGATTCTGCCGCAGACGTTTACGATTCCTCCGATCAATTCGCAGGGGACTGTGATTGGCACCGTCACGGCCCATGACCCGGATAGCATGCAAACACTGTCCTACTTTATTGCGTCAGGCAACGCTGCCGGCGCGTTTTCCATCGACTCGGCCACCGGAACGATCAAGGTCCAGAATTCCGCAGCTCTGAACGGGATCACCTACCCCGTGAGTCTAACTGTTCAAGTCATCGATTCGGGAACCCCTCAAGGGGCCAGCACTGCAACCATCACGCTGAATGGAAATCATCCGCCCGTCGTCGCACCCGTGACATTTGTCGTTCCGGCCACCGGGTCAATTCTGGGAACGCTCGTCGCCACAGATGCCGATGTGGGACAGAAGCTGAACTACCTGATTGAAGCTGGAAACAGTTCCGGCACGATGTCACTCGATCCGACGACAGGGACTTTGACAATTGCTGATGGAATGCAGACGACCTTCAACAGCTTGCTATTTCCAGTCAATCTGCAGGTGAAAGTGGTGGATAATGGGAATCCGCAAGCTTCAACGACGGTGATAGTGACAGTGGTCCGGCCACTGACAAACGCGACCAATGTCATTCAATTTGACGCACAAGCCTTTACCATTCCGCAAGCGATAACACCAGGTGCCGTGTTGGGTACCGTCTTTGCCTTCGGCAAAGAACTGACACCGGGGGACGAACCGCCGGCACTCCGGTTTGCTCTTGCCAATGCAAGCGATTCCACTGCCTTTTCGATCGATTCGTCAACCGGGATCCTGACTCGCGTCACAGCACTGCCTGCTGCGAGCGGGCCGATTACGGTTCCGATTACGGTCTCGGAACTGAATGATCCCAGTCAATCAGTGACACGGGCGATCACGGTCAACGTGGTGACGACGAACAATCACGCGCCGACAGCTCAGAATCTGGAGACGACGATCCAGGAGAATTCGGTGCCGCGAACTTCCGTGGGAAAAATTGTCGCTGCATCCAATGATCCAGGCCAAAAGCTGAGTTACAGCATTGTGACAAGCAGCGTCGACAAAGCATTTTCGATCGACTCGAAGACGGGGGAAATCACAGTCACAGACGACAGTCTGCTCGATTATGAACAGCACCGAGTGATTTTCCTGAATGTCAAAGTGACAGATGATGGAACTGGGGTGACGGCGGCTACCGGGACGACGAGTAGCAGTCCCATTTCATTGACGACATTTGTGACGGTGAAGATTTCGCTCAGCGATCAGAATCCGGAACCTTTGACACTTAATCTGGCCGACACGCCACACGCCTACCACGCCCGAGCGAACCCCGTCGCAATTGATTCCCTGGCCGCGTTTCAATTCGGAGATGTTCCCACATCCGATTACTATTCACGAGCGACACTGACTGTTTCAGACCAACTCGTAAGCCAGGGCAAAAAATCAATGCCCCGAGCCGACACGTTGAGCGTTTCCAACAACGGAGGGAGTGGCATCCATCTTGTGGGTACGTCGATCGTTTATAACGGCATGACGATTGGCACGTTCGATGGTGGCAAGAAAGTAGCATTGTCCGTTCGATTCAACGCCCTTGCCACAACGGCCGGAATCGAGGCCCTCATCCGGGCGATCAACTTCGGGACCACTGGCCCAACGGGAACCCGAGTCGTCACGATGTTGTTCAAATCGAACAACCTGTTGCATCCCACATCAACCAGTGCATCGCGCCAAATCGACGTGGTGAAATGAGGCCCCGTCAAAAGCCCAGGTTCAGCTCGACCAGTGGCTAACCCGGGTTCAGAGATTTCCGAATTCTACTACCCCACGGGGCAGCCGTGAGGGATTTTGGCGCAGCCAGGGTCGGGTGTTCGAACTTCAGATTCGGCCAGTGGAAAGCGTTGCCTGAAATCCAAGCCGGTGACCGAGCAGAGTCCGATTTGATTCCGCGACATTCCCGGCCAAATGTGAAATCTGAATACCTGATTCCCATGCGAATTCTAATGGAAGTTCGAATTTTTCATCGTGGGTCGCGAAATTGGGGTTGGGCGTACAGATTTCAAATTTGGCGAATTACGGGACGAAAACCTCGATCTTATCGGATTGCCAAATTTGAAGTTTGAACGCCCGACCCCTTCCGCGTCACTGGCCAATCTCAATAAATGAGAATTCGCCGTTGGGAAATCCCTCATCGCGTGACCCATCGGGTAGCAGGGCACTTAGTTCACCATCACCGGCGAAACCCGCGACCAACTTCCCTATTTTGCGCATTCATCCAACTCGCAGTCAGATTTGTCAATCAATCAAGGTCTTGGGAAAAATTGATGAACAAGTCGCTATAATCGCTACAGGCCTCGCAGATTCACTGAAGAATCCTTCCTATGTCGACGATCTGACTTAAAGTTAAAAAAATACGCACGTCCAGTTCGCCTCAAGTCGCCGCTATTTCGAGCAGACTTCTCCCGGGAACGGACGTCGAAACTTGAAAGTTAGCGGCGGTCTGTTCGAAGGGGCCTTGCAATGGGAATTGCTCAGATTTGGACCAAGATTTCGCCAATTACCGTAATCTTAGTCGTTTTCCCATTGTCGTTTAGCGCTTGTAGCTCGCTGGACGTGGGCGACGGAATGCTGGGGATGAATTCATCGCCGTCGACGGTCCGTTCATTAGCCCGTGACATCGATCAGCTTGAAGAGCATATTGAAAGATATGGCAGCGTGACGGCCAAATCTCCCGATGTCTGGGGTCAAGCGCGGCTGACCAAGATCCGGAATGAGTTCGAACAGCAAATGGCTGTGGAACTTACGAAGTTCACCACGACATTGCAAGGTTCTTCATTCGCCTCGGATCAGGCCTATTTTGTCAACGCGATGGCGCTCAGCGCGGCGGCCAGTGGGACTCAGCAGTATGTCCGGCCGCCACGCACCGTGGTCAACAATTCCACGACGACCGCGACCCAACAGACCGAAACCACGCCTCCGGGAACGGCCATCTCGCCTGCGACACTGCCTGTGATCAGCAGCACCGACAATACATTTGGCGCGTTCACCAGCCTCAATCGGAACAACGCCACGCTACCGGCAGCGCTTCCGTTCAATGTTGTTGGCGGAATTAATCTGGAGCCCAATGTCGTGCTTGAACAAAAAGCGCGCTATCTCAATGCGTTACACGAATTGCGCCGCATCAACGAAGGCGATGATACCGCCGATTCGCCGGGGTACTCGTGGAATTTGATCCGCATTCCCGTTTCGAGCCTCCCTGGCACGCAGACCGATATCGGCTACGCAGCCGAAAACACG
>JAQGHT010001088.1 GCA_028291565.1 Planctomycetaceae bacterium
GGAGTCGGCAGGCGATTGGGGACTTCTCCTTCCGGGAAAATCTGAATCGGCGGTTGAGCGTCATCGACAAAATGCAATTCCGGCAAGCGGCTCGAGACTGGCTTGGTGACGTCCCGCGCCCCCTCGATCTCGGCGAGATTCGGGTTATTGGCATCAAAGTCAAACACAGGCGTGCTCAGGGTCAGCCAAACTACGGCGGCACACACGGCCGAGAAAGCCCCGATGGTCAGCCAACTGGGAGCTGAAGCCGGTGCCACGGTGGGCTGGGGGGCTAACTTCAAGCGAATTGACGGCCACAAACTGCTGTTCGTTGATCCACCGACTGCAGGCAGCGACGCTTCACGCGCCACAGTCTGCAGCACACCGGTGGAAGCCTGAATGGCATCCCACTGCGCCTGGCAGCCGGGACAGCCGCCTAAATGTTGCCGGACTTCGGACGCCTCGCGCGGGTCGAGGTCGTTACCAACCAACAACGCCAACTGTGGGCGATAACGTTCACAAGTCATCCGAATCTTCCTCGGGGTCAGGGAGTAACGCTGTGGGGTCGGCGGCATTCTGCCGACGGGTCCAAAGTTTCTGAAAACGTTCACGAGCTTCCGCCAGCCGCCAGCGGATGGTCGCTTCCTTACGGTTCACAATGGCCGCAATTTCGGATGTGGAAAAATTCTCTAAGTCACGCAGAATCAGAACCATCCGATATTTCTCCGGAATCAGTTCCAGCACCCGGCGGACTTCTTGTTCCAGATCAAGCGCCTGTCGCGGATCGGCTTGCGCGGGATCAGGAGATTTCTCCGCATGACTTTCGGAAAACAGCGAAAACCACAGCCGGCGTTTGCGTTTCCGCAAATAGTCGAGTGTCAGATTCACCCCGATGCGGAACAGCCAGGGGCCAAATCGACGTCCCGGATCGAATTGATCCAGTCGGCCATAAGTCCGCAGAAATGTTTCTTGTGCGAGGTCGCGAGCCAGTTCGAGATCCGTGACAAATCGCAGAATGACACTGATCAAACGCCGTTCGTAGCGATTGACAAGATCACCAAACGCCTGCTGGTCTCCTTGGCGCGCTTCTTCCACCAACCGCGCATCTCCAGCAGCGGCAGCAGGTTCAGCATCAAAGGCTCGGACGTCTGACTCGGACATCAAAGGCATCGCAAATACTCCCACAAGCTTGTAGAAGAACTTACGCTTTCCGTGACAGAAACGTTGGGATGAGGTTCTCACGAATTTCTCAAGTGTTCGATATGCGGAATCGAAACCGGATATCGGGTACTGTCAATCCAATTTAACACAAGCCAGGATTGGTTCCAAGCAGGACTTGATCGAGTTAGGTTGTGCGTCGAGGCGAGCGAAAGGTCTAGTGCTTATTGGCCGGATCAGGCATGGGATTGCGGCCGAACGGTGGGAGCGAATTCAAAATTGATCTCCCAGTCTGGATCTTCTTCCTGAATGACGATTTTTTCGTATTGGCGACCGAAGCAAACTTCGTCGACGAATTCTTTAAACGTACTTGAGATTGTCTGAACCTTTTTGTCCTCTCGCGGTAAGACCAATACTGGCGGTTCTTGAGCGGCGGAGTGCGGAACACTCACGTCCCACGCAAAAATATCACCGATAATGGAACCCGCGAATGGCACCAGATTTCCAACATTGACGTCGCTCCCATAGATTTCGGAAAGTACCTGGGCGGCTCTCACTTCTCGCGTTCCCGAAAATAACTCGTGACCATTAAACGCGCGTAGTGGTGCATAGATGCAAAAAAAACGATTGAATGTGCCTTGCCCCAATTCCAGGATGAATGTTTTATAAGCTTTGGGAAGTGAAAACCCGAACTCGGACTCGTACAAGTCAATGTCTGCGTCTTCGCAGACCACGGGTTCGAAGCCTGGCTTGACACGACGCTCCAGCTTCTTGCTAAGCCTCTTCCACATGGGTTCCCCGTTATAACGTGACCGGTAAACAACCTTGCTTTTGCATTTCTTTGTTCTGAAATCGTGGAAATTCAGGTTTTTTGGCGAAACGTAGGCCTTCCTTAGACTGTTTTATGTGGCGAGCCTACACCTGGTTCACAATTCCTTGGGTTTCCCATGCTTTCTTCCAAAAAGAAGTGGGTAACGGACAGGTTGAAAACCTGTCCCACTTTAAAACGGCCTGGGCAGTAGTAAAGCATGATGCTGAAACAGTACGAGCTTACCGCTGGAGCCAATGAACTGTGTGAAAAACAAGATCAATGTGTAGATCATCATGACCGGCATGAGCACCAGCCCTGTGGCCAGGCGAATACTGAACCAGGTTCGGAGTTCACGTTTGGCGGCCTGATGATAGGCCCAGCCCGTCAAGACTCGAGCGGGGTAGATGCTGATAATAAAGATCGGGGTGACCAGCCAGAGGGCGTCTTGCGGAGGCAATACGATTGTCGCTAAAAAGAGCGGCAACGACAACGCGTAGGTCACGATCGCCGCCAGAGCCCAGCACATCGGAGCCCGGCGGTACATTTCGCGAATCGTTCTCAATTCCTTGAACGCGGCGAACCGGCCATCCACCGAGAAACGGGCCTGCAGGAACGGAACCCAGGCCAGCACGATCGATAACAGGATGCCGCCAATGATCGAAATAAAGGCCGCGCCTCCATTGGGTTTACTGGCGGCGGCGAGAAGCGCGGTGGGAATTACCAGCCACAACATGGCTCCTGCCCATGCTTTGAAGCCCTGCCAGAAATAATAACTGCGGCGAAATTGATTCACAAAATCCCATACGGCCTGTTCAGCTTGAGTCCAGTAGCCTCCGGCCTTCCATTGCCGTCGCAGCCAGAAGAGATTCTTGAATGGCCGAAAGAAACAAGACAGTCGGCCACCGCGTCCCAGAGCCAGACAAATGTGAATCGTAATCAAGACCATCGCAATCCGCAGGGCGAAATGCCAGCCGAGGTCTGCTGGCGAACCAGGAGCGATCAGTCGCGCATCGGCCGCCGCCCACGAAAGCAAGCGCAGCGGAATCAGCCAGATCCAGATTCCCAGGACCATCCCACCGACTCGTGGAGCCAGCGGCAATAATGGGAAGGCATCGCGAAATCGCCCCGTCCGAGCCACCCGGCCTTCGACTTCGATCAGGTAGCCCAATGCGATAAAATTGACGATCGGAATTGCCGCCACAACTGCCAGTGCCAGAATCAAAGTGACGATTCCGAAGCCCATTGAGAGTGCCCAACCCATAAACTGGATCGGATGCCAAATGGGGTGCGGACACTGAGCCTTTTCGACCAGACGATTCACCAGGGATGGAATGGCTGGAGGGCAGGTCAAATCAAAATTCGATTCAACGATCTCGATATCCGATGGATCAATCAGCAGCACCGCCTGGGAGCCGTCTTGCTCAACGTTGACTGCGGAATTCTGTTGTGGGTAGTTGTCAATTGCCGTTTGTTCGTGCCAGGCCAGGTTTGAGGCTGTTGGGACGCCACTCGACCTAACCCGTTGAGGTGGAAGAGCGATCGGATAGGGTCGGTCATCAAATTCGGCCATGAAAATACTCGCGAACGCTGTTGCCGAGACACAATAGAAGTCTCTCTAATTGATCATACCGTGCTGCGAAGTGATTCGTTTCGAATTCCAGGTTCTTTGCGGATCCAGCCGAGTATTGAAACGGGACTTTCTATTTAAGGGTATAATCGGTGTAGCGGGAGGTTGGGACCCCCTAGGATGCCTCGCCATCCTGAACATGTTCGCATAGCCCCCCAATGCCCGAAGCTTTGGGAAGCTGACGCGGGAATCACGCTCAGAGTTGGCCCGCCGAAAAACTTTCGAATTGCGCTGAATTCAGCGAGGACCTATGAATATCATCAAACGCATTCGATTGCTTCCATTGGCCGTGATTCTCGGAGTGATCGTTCTGGTGTTGGGGGCTTCACGTACGGCTCCCCGGCATTCGAGTGACCCGCCTGGTTTGGAAGTTGTCCCGGAATTGGACGACGCTGTTAGCAAAATTGACAACCTGTTCGAACAGGATTGGACGAAAAACAAACTCCAGCCAGCACAACTCGCATCCGATTTGCTTGTCCTGCGTCGACTTTCACTGGCATTGCTGGGGACAATTCCGTCTCTCGAAGAGGTGCGGCAGTTTGAAGCAGATCTGGAACCATTGAAGCTGGAACGGTGGACGCAGCGGATGCTGGACGATTCCCGGTTCGGTTACTATTTCTCGGAACGGCTGGCTCGGTCGTTGGTGGGGACGGAGCAGGGACAATTCCTCATTTTTCGGCGCGATCGCTTCTCGAACTGGCTGAAAGATTGTCTCAACAAGCGGACGCCGTACGACGAAATGGTACGGCAAATGATTTCGGAGACCGGACTGTGGACCAGCGTTCCGGCAACAAATTTTGTGGCAGTCGCGTTTGCCAATGAAGCACTCGATCAGAACAAGTTGGCCGGCCGAACGGTGCGTGCCTTTCTGGGGCAACGCATTGATTGTGCTCAGTGCCACGACCATCCGTTTGACCATTGGAAGCAAGGTGATTTTCAGGGGTTGGCCGCGTTCTATGGGCAAGTGAAGAATTCACTGGTCGGTTGGCAAGATTTTCCTGATCTGGAATTCCAGGTCGAAAACCGCAAAACAAAGGAACTGGAAACGATTGCTCCCGCAGTTCCGTTCCACCCGGAATGGCTTCCTGCCGAGGGGACCCGCCGGGAAAAGCTGGCGGCTTGGATCACCAATCCTGACAATCGCCGATTCGAGAGAGCGACTGCGAATCGCGTGTGGGCCCTGATGTTTGGCAAGCCGTTCCTGGACCCCGTCGATGGACTGTCTGATCCCCCGGAAGGCGCCCCTGATCTGCTGGACCTGTTAGGTGCCGATTTCAGGTTGCATCGCTACGATTTGCGACGCATGATCCAGGTCATCGCAGCTTCCAAGGCCTATCGCCTTGATTCCGTCCATCCATCAGAGGACGACGCTCAAGTCGACGAATTGAAATCCCACTGGGCCGTCTTTCCGTTGATTCGCTTACGGCCGGAGCAAATGATTGGGGCTGCGTTGCAGGCAGTTTCCCTGTCAACAACTGATCAGAATTCTCATTTGGCAATTCGCACAATTCGCCTGTTCCAGGAGAACGATTTCGTCAAAGAATATGGTGATCTCGGCGAAAATGAATTAACCGAACAAGTTGGTACCATTCCACAGGCCCTGCTGCGGATGAATGGTGAGTTGGTCCGCGGGCTGGTCAAATCGGACTTTTTCAAGTCGTCAGGCCGAATCGCGAACATGGCCCCCGACAACGAAAGCCGTGTCGAAACGGCTTTTCTCGTGGTCCTCTCCCGGCGTCCAACCGTAGTGGAACAGCAGTACTTCGTGAGTCAATTCGAGCAATCGGACGTGTCGCAGCGTGAGGTGATCATGGAAGACTTGTTCTGGAGTCTCTGCAATTCGCCCGAATTTTCCTGGAACCACTAGGCGCGCCGTAGCATATGCCGCTGGCTTGTGCGCATGGCGGCTTCGAGTTCAACTGCAATTACGGAGTACTGTACCGTGAGGAATTTTGGAGCCAATCTGGTCAGAAATTGAGACAATTGGCTCTGTTTCTGGTCCGACTCCCAGGGATTGGCAAACTTAGTTTCATGGAAATCAGCGTTCCGAAATTCCTCACAGCGTTAGGCACAAAGTTCGCACCTTGACGTACTCATTCGTTTCGGGCAGATATGGAAGCTCGATAATTTGCTTGAGTTCCATCGCTTTTTTGACGCACAAGCCTGAGGCTTATGCTACGCCTTGAAATAGCAGATTTCAGAATTGAAACCTTGATCATGACATTAGCCCACATTGACCGCCGCAATTTTCTGCAACTGGGCGCCACCAGCACACTGTCGTTCCTGCTGCCGCCGCTGGATCTCAAAGCGGCTGAGAAACGCGGTGCCGAGCGACCCAAGTCGATGATTGTGCTGTGGATGTCCGGCGGCCCCAGCCAGTTGGAGACGTTTGATCCGCATCCCGGTCTCAGTCAGGTCGAATCGATCAAGACCAAGATTTCGGGAGTTGAAATTGCGAACCTCTTGCCACAAATGGCTGAGGAAATCCAGCATTTGAACATCGTCCGTTCGATGATGTCCAAGGAGGGGGATCACGAGCGCGGGACCTATCTGCTGAAAACCGGCTACCGTCCCGATCCTACGCTACGGCATCCGACTTTAGGCGCCATTGTTGAGCATGAATTGCCCAAAAATGGGGTGGAGATTCCGCGCCATGTCACGCTCGGTCCTACAGAATGGCCGATGTGGGGCGGGTTCCTGGGGGCTGAGCACGACGCATTCAAAGTCTATGATCCCGGCCGCGAACTCCACAACATGCAGCACCATCGGCCCGATGACAGCCAAAAGCGCCGGCTGGAAAACTTGGGCGTCTTGGAACAGAATTTCGCTCAGGGCCGCAAATTGCAGACGAAGAAGACGTTGCATCAGGACGCCATCAATCGTGCCTTGCAAATGATGAGCTCGAAGCAATTGAAGGCGTTCAAGATCGACGATGAGCCGGAAGCGATGCGTAAAGCGTATGGCGATTCCACGTTCGGTCGCGCCTGTCTGGTTGCGCGGCGCCTGGTCGAAGAAGGGGTGCGGTCGGTCGAAGTCAGTCTGAACGGCTGGGATAGTCACGCGGCAAATCTGAAAAATCAATCCGCCAATATCAAGGATCTCGATCCTGCGTTTGCCACTTTGATCAAAGATTTGCGGGAACGGGACCTGTTGCAAAGCACCGTGGTGTTATGGATCGGCGAATTCGGCCGAACTCCGGCGATCAATCCCGCTGGTGGCCGAGACCATTGGCCGACGGGCTTTTCATGCGTTGTGGGCGGAGGTGGCCTGCGAAGCGGCATGGTCCTCGGAACGACCGACCCCGTGAATGCCAAGACAACTCCCAGCGATCCTGTCGAAGTGGCCGATCTTTACGCGACAATTCTCCAGACATTGGGGATCGAGTACGGGAAAGAGGTGATCACCCCCATCGGCCGTCCAATGACATTCTCGTCCGGTAAACCGATTTCGAAGTTATTGGGATAGTTTCCAAGAACGAAAACGGGACCAGGAATAAAAACGGGGGTGGATGGGAATCGAACCCACCTGGCGTCTTGTCAGACCCCACGGCCGGATTTGAAATCCGGGGCAGTCACCAGATCCGCGTACACCCCCCGATCGAAAACTCGCTGACTGATTTTTCTGGCAGATCTTCGCTCATCGGAAGACTCTCTGCAATCGACACGGTGCACAAAGTCTGAATGTTGGAGCTCGGTGCGAGCTGTGTACTCCTTGGGATTGGTTCTGCTTTCGGTCGATAGATCGAGGGTATGGAAACTCCACCAGCCACTTCCGAGGGATCGGTTGTTCCTGTCGAACCAGAATCCTGGTCCGTCCGGACCAAGACGATCGTCACGCTATTTCTCATCTGGCATTTGTCGGCCGTCTTTGTGGGGCCAGCGGCCGTCGATCCAACCTCCGGGCTGATGCTGAACCTGTTTCAAGTCTACCGGCCCTATCTTGATGCACTGTATCTGAATCACGGATACCATTTCTTC
>JAQGHT010001146.1 GCA_028291565.1 Planctomycetaceae bacterium
CAGCAGCATCGCCGATGGACACCTGAAGACTCAGCAACGCCCCTTTGGCAGCCTGATCCGGCAGTGTGCCGAGGATGCTTTGTCCCGGTTGATTCATCCCAGTCTGGATCGGGAAGTCCGTCGTGAATTGACGGAAAAGGCGGAAGAACATGCAGTCGGTGTGTTCGCCAAGAATCTACGGAATCTGTTGCTCCAGCCCCCTTTGCAGGGCAAGCGGGTGCTGGCGATCGATCCTGGTTTTCGCACGGGTTGTAAGGTCGCGGTGCTGGATGAGATTGGAACCTGCCTGGCGACAGACGTCGTCTATCTGACTGGTTCAGCCGAAAAACGTCCGATTGCAAAACAGAAATTGATTGAGCTGCTGCAGCAATACCAGGCACGATTAGTAGTCCTGGGTAATGGCACAGCCTGCCGTGAATCGGAAGAACTGATCTCCGAAATCATTGCGGAAACGCTGCCGGACTTGCAATACATCATTGTCAACGAAGCTGGGGCGAGTATTTATTCGGCCAGTCCCATTGCGCGGGAAGAATTCCCCGATTACGACGCCACAATACGCGGCACGATCTCAATCGGACGCCGGTTACAAGATCCGCTCAGCGAATTGGTCAAAATCGATCCGCAACACATTGGAGTAGGCATGTATCAGCATGACGTCACTCCGAAATTGTTGAAAGAATCGCTTGAACTGGTGGTCGAGTCCTGCGTGAATTATGTCGGCGTGGACCTGAATACTGCCAGTCCGGCTTTGTTGAGCCGCGTTTCCGGATTGAATCAGTTGACAGCGCGGCGGGTGGTGGAATTTCGCGACAAACATGGCCGCTTCAAAACGCGGAATCAACTGAAAGACGTGACGGGCATTGGCGAAGCGACATTCACTCAGGCGGCGGGGTTTTTGAAGATCACCGGCGGTGACGAACCGCTGGATCAGACCTGGATTCACCCCGAAAGTTATCCGGCAGCGCGTCAGGTCTTGCAGAAACTCGGTATTAGCGATGAAGGCTTGCGACAGGGACAGGGGTTGGATGTCACTGTGAAAGAGCGGCTAACCGGGCTCAATCCCGAATCCGTGGCACAGGAAATCGGCGTCGGTGTTCCGACGCTTAAAGACATACTGGAAGCGCTGGCCAAACCTGGTCGAGATCCGCGGACCGACTTGCCGGGACACATCTTCAAACAAGGAATCTTGAAACTTGAAGACCTGGCCGCCGGAATGGAGCTCAAAGGGACTGTTCTGAACGTGGTCGATTTTGGAATTTTCGTGGACATCGGATTGAAGGACAGCGGCCTGGTCCATATCAGCCAGATGTCACGGAATTACGTTCGGTCGCCGCACGATGTCGCCGCCGTTGGAGATGTCGTTACTGTCTGGGTGCTGCAAATCGAATCAGAACGCCGTCGCGTTTCGTTGACAATGGTGAATCCTGCGACTCCAGCACAGCCAGCGCCGTCACGCCCTGCTCCGCAAAAGACGCCAGTGGCGGCTCCCGCTGCGGCGTCGAACCCACCTCAGAAGGCCCGGCAGGAAAGCATTTCAACGGAAAAGAAGCGACCTGCGGAAGATGCGAAACCGCCACAACCGGTGGCTCGTCCCGTAGCCAGTCAGTCAGGCAACAAGCAGTCGGCAAAACCAGCGGCCAAGCTCTCAACTGATCAATCCAAAGGCCGGGAACCGCTTCGCGGGTTTGACGAATTAAAGCAACTGTGGCGCGATAAACAGGGATAATAGGTGTCCCATGCCCCTGACTCCGTGAGCGATTTCTGTGGCCAATCTCGCCAGAGTTTTGGGGCGGTTCGCTCCGTTTCTGATCCGCCGCCCCAAGGTTCAGCAACCTTGACGACTTGGAAATCGGCTTCCGGTAATGCCTCACGGTGCACACTTGGCTCGGTACATATTGCGAGTTCCTCGTAGCTGAAGTCGTGAGATTCGGACGAACGACCTGGATCACCCAAATTCTCACCAATTTGGCTGCGACAGAGGAACGAGGATGCTCAAACGTGAATCGTCGTGAGAAAGTGCGTGTTAGAAGAGGACGGACAGGAATGTCCGTCCTACTTGATCGTTGCGACGCATCGACGTATGCGTAATAATCCGAGTCAGTTCTGCTGACTTCAGATTCTCCTGCTTCTGTCGAGGTATTTCATGCTGCTCAAGGTACTGGCGCTAACCGTAGGTCTGCTATTGGCAAGTGGTGTCGCCGATCTTCGTGCCGCTGATGACTACAAACATGGACCTGATTCGAACCGCCAAGACGGGGTGCCTCAGGGCAAAGTGACACAGCACAAGTTCACTAGCGCTAAAATCTTCCCGGGCACGGAACGGGATTATTGGATCTATGTGCCGGCTCAGTATGACAAGGCCAAACCGGCGGCGCTGATGGTGTTTCAAGATGGCGGGGCCTACGTCAATGAAAAGAGTGATTTCCGCATTCCTGTCGTGTTCGACAATTTGATCCATAAACAAGAGATGCCGGTCACGATTGGGGTCTTCATCAGCCCGGGAGTTGTGCCACCTGTTAAGCCCGAGACGAAGGGACGGCAAAATCGCAGCTTCGAATATGATTCCATGGGCGATCAGTATGCGAAGTTTCTGCTCGAAGAACTCATGCCAGTCATTGACAAGGATTACAACATCTCCAAAGAACCTGCACTGCGAGCGATTTGTGGTATCAGCTCAGGCGGGATTTGTGCCTGGACCGTCGCTTGGGAGCGGCCGGATCAGTTCGGCAAGGTGCTTAGTCACGTAGGCAGTTTCACGAACATTCGCGGCGGACATGTCTATCCCGCATTGATCCGGAAAACGGAACGCAAGCCCATTCGCATCTTCCTGCAGGATGGTTCCAACGATCTCGACAATCTGCACGGCAGCTGGCCGCTGGCGAATCAAGAAATGGCGGCCGCATTGAAGTTCTCCAAGTACGATTACAAGTTCGAGTATGGCGATGGTGGACACAGCGGCAAGCATGGCGGCGCAATCATGCCGGAATCGTTGCGTTGGCTGTGGCGCAAGGATTAAGAGCCTCCCAGTTGGTTGCAGGCGAGTCTCTTAGAGGTCGTAAACATTCGCAGTAGGACAGGTTTTCAACCTGTCCGTGCCCAGGGTACTGACAGGTTGAAAACCTGTCCTACCGACTTCGTCACAGTTTCGCCGCGGCTGATTAGTCTGGCGACGGAAAACGAGTAAGGTTTCTCAATATGTCTCGAACCCGAATCTGGTTCCTGTTTCTGTTTGTCGGTTTCTGTTCCAGCGTCGCAGGAGCCGACAAGCCAACGTTGGCCAACCAGTTGTCAGCGGACGAAATCCAAGCGGGCTGGATCAAATTGTTTGACGGCGAGTCTCTATTCGGCTGGAAAGCGAACAGCAATGTGGACTGGAAAATCAAAGAGGGCGTGATCGACGCTTCGACTGGTGATGCCGGGCTGCTCGTCACAACAACCGAGTTCTCGGACTATGAACTGAAATGTGACTTCTGGATGGCCAAGGGAGGCAACAGCGGCATTTTTCTGCAATCTCCATTCGCTCCGAAAGATCCCACTATCGATTGCTATGAATTGAATATCTGCGATTCACGTCCCAAGTTCGGTACAGGCAGTCTGGTCGGGCTGGTCGAACCCAAAAAACCAGTGACGGGCGAAGAGGCTTGGAAGACGTTTCACGTGACTGTTCGCGGAGCACATCTGGTGGTGAAACTCGATGGGGAACTGATTCTGGATTACACCAATCCTAGCCCCCAGGCACGGAAGACGGGCTTCATCGGGTTACAGAAAAATTCCGGTCATGTGCAGTTCAAAAACGTGCTTCTGAAGCCCATCGCATCGAAGTCGTTGTTCAACGGCAAGGACTTGGCAGGCTGGCGCGTGGTCCCCGGTAGCAAGAGTGAGTTCAGCGTCAAGGACGGCACGATTCAAGTCACCAACGGTCGCGGATTTCTGGAGACCACCGCAGTCTGGGCGGACTTTGTTCTGCAATCCGAAATTCGGACGAATGGCAAACACCTGAATAGCGGGATCTTCTTCCGGGCACTGCCCGGTACCGAAAAGAATCCCTCCGACGGCTATGAATGCCAGGTTCGCAATGAATGGGAAAAGGACGATCGAAACAAGCCAGTCGATTTCGGGACGGGAGCCATCTATCGTCGTATCGCCAGTCGCCGCGTAGTTTCAAACGACGAGGAATGGTTCACGATGACGCTGGCCGCCCGGGGTCCGCATGTGTCGGTCTGGGTCAATGGATTCCAGACGACTGATTGGACAGATACTCGTAAGCCCGACGCGAATCCGCGAAATGGACTACGTACCGCCGCGGGTCACTTCAGTTTGCAAGGCCACGACCCGACCACGAACTTGAATTTCCGGAATTTCCGATTGACGGAATTTCCTGAATAAATGTCGATCGCGGTGGAAATGCGGTTTGAGCGCGATCAGCTTTCTTTCAGGAGCTTGTATTGAAAGGTGAACAATCCGGGCTGCAAACGGACGTATTCGAACCAAGGACTTGATGCAATGTCGATGCCATAAATCTCATATGTCGCATCAGTCCCATCTGCAGAATTCACCACAACTGATATGTGTTCAGAGCAAATATCATCGTCGGGTGCTGCGCGAATTCAAATAGGCTCCGAGTGCCGTTTGATAGGGTTCAGTCGTCACGATGCGGTGATAGTCGGCTCCGACGTTCCGGACGTGCTGTTCCAGCGACTTGCAAAACTCTTCGAATTGGGTGATGTAATGCTTTCGCAGGCGATGTGGATCGACCAATAAGCGGTGGCCGCTCCGTTCCAGGCTGCGGAATTGGGTCGGTTTGCTGAATGGGAAATCACGTTCTTCGGGGGCGATGATGTGAAACAGGATGATTTCGTGCTTCTGATGGCGAAATTGATTCAACGCGCGGCGCAGTAGATCGAGTTTGTCAAAACAATCGCTCAGAATGATCAGCAGGCTGCGGCGTTTGAGCGTCGGCGCGATCAGATTGAAAACATGCGCCAGGCTGGTTTCGTGTCCCGGTTTGCGGTTTTCCAAGATCTGCAGCAGCAGGTTGAAGTTTTGCGGCTTGGCGGAAGGATCCAGGCGGTCGCGAATCTGGGTATCAAACGTCATCGCACCAACGGCATCGCGTTGCTGCAAGAGCAAATAGCCCAGCGCAGCTGTCAACTGGCGCGCGTAGTCAAACTTGCTGATCGTGTCTCCGGCATAGGCCATGCTGCCCGAGGCATCGAGCAGCAGATAGCACCGCAAATTGGTCTCGTCTTCGAATTCCTTGATGAAATACTTGCCCGTCTTGCCATAGGCCCGCCAGTCAATATGCCGGACTTCGTCGCCGGGGTAGTATTGTCGGTGCTCCACGAATTCGATGCTGGAGCCTTTGAAGGGACTTTTGTGCTGCCCCATCTGGTACCCGTCCACCAGCAGTTTGGCAATGACCTCAAGACGGCCGAATTTCGCGAGCGCGGTCGGATCAGAGGGCATATCCTGGGCATCAATCATAAGTCACTTTTTTGGCGGGGACTCATCCCTGCAAGGTCGGATTCGTGTCTAGTCGGGGCAAGCGCGGCTCCGGGAATCAAACGCCACCCCGCTCGTGGGGGTGGGTCCACGGCCTTTGCACTACTTTGCTTTCGGGAATTGGAGTGGTCTAGCCTTACTCGTTCTGATTTTTTGAAGGCGCAATTTGCGCCTTTCTGTGGCGAAATTCGTGAGAATTTGGGCGATTCCGGACACTCGCCCGAAGTCTCACGACTTCAGCTGCGAGAAACGATTAAGACTAAGACACATTCGGACGAATTGGAAAACGAGTAGTGCAGAGGCCGTGGACCCACCGGGGCAAGCCCGGTGGCGTGAGAATGCTGGTCTCCTAGTTCGACCAATTTTACGATTGATTCCCCCGCGGTAATCGTTGACGATACCGTTTTTGCCCGCCCGACAACAAGGAACGAATCGGGCATTTCTCATTCCCGCAGCAGATTGCGGGCAAATTGGCGGTTCAGGTCTCATGCGCGTGCTCATTACTGAAGCCCAGATTGCTCAACGACTCGATGAACTTGGGACCGAGTTGAGTCACATTTATCGCGGCTGCCCATTAACCGTCGTGGGCGTCCTGACCGGAAGTCTGCTGTTTCTTG
>JAQGHT010001167.1 GCA_028291565.1 Planctomycetaceae bacterium
TACCGGTTGCCCAGCCCAGCAGTGTTACCACGAATGAAGACACGGTGAAAACCTTCGCGTTGTCGGACTTCCTGTTCAACGACGTCGAAGGAGACTCTCTGGTGTCGATCACCATCGGCAGTCTGGCCCTGGCCAGTGGCGACACTTTAACTGTGGATCAGGGCGCCGGCCAGATTGCGGTCGTGAACGGAATGACGGTCACTGCGGCGCAGCTGACATCACTGACTTATACTCCGGCAGCGAACGCCAATGGTTCGGTTCGCAGTACGTTCAGTTTTACGGTGAACGATGTCGACGCCGGAACCGTCGCGGCAACCATGACGATCAACGTGACGGCGGTCAACGATTCACCGACGGACCTGGCTCTCTCTGCGAACGCTGTCGCGGAGAATCAGCCGGTCGGTACCGCTGTCGGAATTTTCACGACCAGCGATCCTGACACTGGAGACTCATTCACGTACGCTTTAGTGTCGGGGAGTGGCAGCACGGATAATGCCTCTTTCCAGATTTCCAACGACGAGCTGGAAACCAATGCGGTTCTCGATTTTGAGTCTCAGTCCAGCTACTCGATTCGCGTCCGCAGCACGGACGCGGGTGGATTGTCGATCGAGAAAGTGTTCACGATCACGGCGACGGACGTGAATGACGCACCCAGTGACGTGACTCTTTCCAACAACACAATCGCCGAGAATCAGCCCGCCGGCACGACGGTTGGAAGCTTCACGACGACTGATCAGGATCTCGGAGACTCATTCACCTACTCGTTGGTTTCAGGCTCGGGCAGTAGCGACAATTCGCTCTTCCAAATTGTCGGGAATGCCTTGCAAATTAACGCCAGCCTGGACTTCGAAGTTCAGTCCACGTACTCGGTACGCATCCACACCACCGACGCAGGTGGATTGACGTTTGAGAAGGTGTTCACGATTTTTGTTACCGACGTCAACGATCGTCCGACTGACTTGAATCTGTCGTCCACGACCGAGGCCGAAGACCAACCCGTGGGAACGCCCATTGGAACGTTTTCTATCGTTGATGAGGATGCGGGCGACACATTCACTTATGCGTTGGTACCAAGCTCGGGCAGTGCGGATAATGCGCGTTTCCGAATTGTGGGCGGCGTCTTACAAACGAACGCGGTGCTCAATTTCGAAGCCCAGGCAACCTACTCGATTCGAGTTCGCACAACAGACGCAGGTGGACTGACATTCGAAAAATCATTGACGATCACGGCGACCAACGTCAACGAAACTCCGGTTGACCTGCAATTGTCTTCGAGCACTTTGCCCGAAGAGCAACCCGTTGGCACCGTGATCGGGACGCTTTCAACAACCGATCCGGATGTTGGAGACACATTCACGTACTCGCTCGTGATTGGAACCGGAAGCTCCGACAACGCACTGTTCCAAATCACCGGAAATACCTTGCAGACGAATGCGATCCTGAATTTCGAAACTCAGCAGACATATTCCATCCGTATCAGGACGACTGACGCGGGTGGTTTAATGACCGAGAAGACATTCGTAATCACAGTCTCCAATGTCAACGAAGCGCCAACGTCACTGACTCTCTCTAATGACACCCTCGCCGAACGACAGCCGATTGGCACGCCCGTCGGAACATTTTCATCAACCGATCCAGATTCAGGCAGCGTGTTCACTTACTCTCTGGTAAGTGGAGTTGGCGCTTCAGACAATCTCTTCTTCAAGATTGTCGGTGGAACTCTGGAAACGAATGCGGTGCTCGACTTCAATACGCAACCGATCTACAGCATCCGAGTGCGAACCACTGATGCGGGTGGCCTGTCGTTCGAGAATGTGTTCACCATCACGCTTACCAGCATCAATAAGGCGCCGACCGATCTTGAACTGTCATCCAATACGATCGCGGAGAATCAGCCGTCTGGAACGGCAATCGGAACGTTTAGCAGCACCGATCCAGATTCTGGCGACACATTTACCTACTCGCTGGTGCCCGGAGTTGGAAGTACCGATAACGCTGCGTTCCAAATCGTCGGAGGCCAGTTGCAATCGAGCGCCGTCTTCAATTTTGAAACGCAATCCAGCTACAGCATTCGAGTCCGTACGACGGATGCCGGCGGCCTGACGTTTGAGCGTGTCTTTTCGGTCTCTGTTACTGATGTCAACGAGGCGCCAAGCGATATCGCTCTGTCGCCCAGCACTGTCGCGGAAAATCAAGCGGCCGACACGGCCTTCGGAATCTTCTCGACAATAGATCCCGATGCCGGGGACATGTTTACTTATATCCTGGTCCCGGGAACTGGCGCGACGGACAACAGTCAGTTCCGCGTTATCGGCAACATCTTACAAACGGCTGAATCGCTGGACTTCGAAACTCAGTCGAGCTATTCGATCCGAATCCGAACGACCGATGCCGGTGGACTGTCGACAGAGAAGGTCTTCACCGTCCAAGTGACAAACATCAACGAATCCCCAACAGCGCTGACCTTGTCCGCGAGTTCGATTGCCGAAAATCAGCCCGTCGGTTTAATAGTCGGCACGTTTGCCACCACCGACCCGGACATCGGTGACACCTTTACCTACACACTGATCACAGGTATTGGCAGCGATGATAACGCCTCCTTCGCGATTGTCGGCAATACGCTAAAAACAGCTGCCGTGCTGAACTTTGAAGTTCAGGCGACCTATTCGATTCGGGTACGCACGACCGACTCAGGCGGACTGACAGTTGAGAAAGTGTTCAGCATCTCGGCCACGAATGTCGACGAAGCGCCAACCGACTTGAACTTGGCGGGTACAACCGTCGCCGAGAACCAACCTGTCGGCACCACAATTGGAACATTAACGACTGCCGATCCCGACCAGGGCGACACGTTTAATTATTCACTGGTAACCGGAACGGGCAGTTCGAATAACGCTCTATTCCAGATCGTCGGCAGTTCACTGCAGACGAATGCAATTCTGAACTTTGAAGCGCAGTCCAGTTACAGTGTGCGAATACGGAGCACGGATGCCGGCGGACTGACGATCGAAAAGTCGTTTGTCGTCACGGCTACAAACGTCAATGAAGCACCTACGGACCTCGCGTTGTCAAACAATATTCTCGCAGAAAATCAACCGATCGGCACCGTGATTGGAACGTTCACTACGACAGATCCAGACGTCGGCGAAACGTTCACATACGCATTGGTTTTCGGAGTTGGCAGCACCGACAATGCTGCGTTCAAAATCGTTGGCAATGCATTGCAGGTGAATTCCATTTTGAGTTTCGCGGCGCAATCGATTTACAGTGTCCGCGTCCAAAGTACAGATGTCGGCGGTTTGACGATCCAGAAGACGTTTACGATCAATCTGACGAGTGCCACGAACAATCATGCCCCCTCGGATCTGACACTCTCAGCGAATCATGTCTCCGAAAACCTGCCCGTTGGAACATTGATTGGAGCGCTGACCACGTCCGATCCAGACGTCGGCGATACATTCACGTATTCGCTGGTTTCGGGTACGGCCGGCACTGATAACGACTTGTTCCAGATCGTCGGCAACACCTTGCAGACGAATGCGGTCTTCGATTTTGAGACGAAATCAAGTTATACGGTTCGGATTCGGATCACCGATGCCGGCGGTCTGACAGCCGACAAGGTGTTTACGATTCTCATTGACGACGCCGACGACCCGCCCCTTGTCACACTGACCACGGGGTCAACCACCACGCTGACCGGTAAACATATCGCAGTAGATTCGGGTGCCACGATTGTGGATCCAGACACGCCCGATTTGAAGAATGATCGGATCGTCGTCACAATCAAAGAAGGAGACCAGACGCCGGACCAACTGCGTTTGATTTCCAACGGCAAGGGTGCGGACAAGCTCAAGGTGGCAGGCGGTCACCTTAAGCTGGGTAAGACATCACTTGGCACTGTGACCGGCGGAAAGAAAGGCGAACCGTTGACGATTTCCTTTGACACGGACGTCACGAACGAGTTGGCCCAACGAGTCATCCGTAACATCAGTTTCCAGACCCACAGGTCGAACACAGGCACACGGAAGATCGATATCCAAGTGTTCGACGCTTCAGGCAACAGTAATCTCCCCTCGACAAAAACGGTGGTCGTCGGGAATCCCGTCTAGCGCGGTGTAATCGTGCATCTCGTTTCACCCCGAGCCAACGGCGAGGGTAATGTCGAGGGTGCTAAGTCGATCGAGGCTCTGATTCCGAATCCTGATGTCGCTGCCGAAACTCGATGCAAGTATGCGGCGAGATCAAATCCCTGGAGTGCTGCGGCTTGACGTGGCCCTCCATTCGATTGGAACGAAGACGTTGATCATTCAAAAGTCGATCGACAACATCGTCGACTTGGAAGCTCACGGGTTTGAACTTCGGGAGACGCCATTTCAATCGAATAGAGGGCGGTGTCGAGCCACCGTACTCCAGGGGCTGGAGTTGTGCCGTTGATCTTTGACGCGGCGGGGGCCAACACAGAGATCGGGAAAAGCGGATGTTTGCCGATAAAATGTTGCATCGTTTTGGACGAACGTCACTAACCGGGGGACTGACTACGTACAGCCCTGCGCCTGTCAAATAATTGTCCCTACATTGGTTAATGAAGACCAGTTGGTTCAACCGGCGTGTGTTCGCTGATTCCTGCATTCAAAATGCCGTTCTTGAAAGTGTAATCAACGATTCTCCAGCACCCATTGCACAGCGGCACGGGTCAATTCGGCGGCTGACTTCAGCTCCAACTGGCGTTTGATGTTGTCTCGGTGAGTGTCGATCGTGTGCGTACTGAGAAACAGGTTGTTGGCGATTGTACCGGTAGACACACCCTCGCCAATCATGCGGAAGACTTGCAATTCGCGATCACCCAGACGCTCAATAAGGGTTTGCTTTTCTGGTGCGCCGCCAATGACCATGCTGACCAGTCGCTGAGGACTCACGTACACTGGCCGCTCGCAGCAAATTCCAGCCTGCGATTTTCAGCAACACGCTCTGAAGACCGCCGGGCCGCCTCGCACTCGAAGCTGGCCTAAACCAGTCACACATTTTAGCTGGCAGCTGGTGCTTTCGATCCCGCTGCGCATTCGATAGTCGTCGCGGAACTTGCCGGTGAGTTGATGGCGACGACGTTCGATCAAGCGGACCTGCTTGGCGTTGATGGTCACTTGAGACCATCCGCTCGCCAGGCGGCAGGGACACTTTGATTGCAGCGGGCACGCATCGCAGACTTTCGGGCCTTGCAGGATTCGAATCTCGTCCAGATACGAGTCATAGAACGAACGATGAGGTTCCTTGCCGGCGGGACAGGCCACGCAAGTCGGCACGCTTTCGACGCATCCACGCTCGTCCGTCGCATCTCGAACCTCCACTTGAAAGTCGGCCGCGGTCAGAGAATTCCCGTCGACATGCTCTTCCGGGCACTTACCGGACGTGGGGGAAAGCAGGTCGATTCCTTCCGTCTTACAATGCTGTTGATTGTCATCACCGCCGTAGGCCGTGTCCGCCAGAAGGCTTTTTGGAAGGAGTTCAAGTTTCTTCAGATCCTCAATGACCGTCGTTAAAGAGGACGCATCACTGACACACGCCGTCTGCGGAATCGCCGACAGAAGGAGTTGCACCGCGTTATCGGCATGGCAGGTTTCGGAAATCTGCAGCTGATATCCCGATCCCTTGTGACCATCCAAGGTGGCGTCGGGATCGGACGGGTTGCAGATAATGTCTCCGCCGGTTTTCTTC
>JAQGHT010001179.1 GCA_028291565.1 Planctomycetaceae bacterium
GTCGCGCGTAATGCGGATACTGCCGGGGATGGTGCAGATAAACCTGTTCGAGAAGCAGGCAAAAACCGCGATTGGGTCATCAGGTCGTTCAATGCCGATCAACCGTTCGACGAGTTCGTTCGCGAACAAGTTGCCGGTGATATTCTGGCCAGGTCAGGACCGCCGGAACTCTATGCCAGTCGTGTTACTGCCACGGGTTTTCTCGCGGTTGGTAAACGCTACGGCTATGCCCCGAACCCGGATTATCAGCACCTCGATTTCGCTGATGCCATCGATTCGGTCGGCCGATCTCTTCTCGGTCTGTCAATCGGGTGTGCCCGCTGTCACGACCACAAGTATGATCCAATTACCGCCGCCGACTATTATGCCCTGTACGGAATCTTTCAGAGCACCAAATGGTCATTTCCCGGTGGGGAAGAACTCAAACGACCAGCTCATTTTCCGGCTCTGGTACCGCCTGACGAGGCTGCTCGTCGAGATCAAGTGAAGGCTACCGAACTGGCACGTCTGGATGCGGAGATTTCTCGTTTAAAGTTGGAGCGTCAGGCGCTGGATGGCAAATCATTTGCGGGAGGAATTGATCTGGCTTTCGAATCGCAAGCAATCGGCAAGCCTCCAGCTGGAACCTGGCTGTCGGCAGGCCCGAATTCTGTTGTTGCGGAAGCACAGAGTCCATACTCGCATATTCACCCTGTCGGAACGCGAGGCGTGCGGTTGGGCAGCAGCGTGCCAACTGACGGTGTCCGCTACGTCTTTCAAAGTGGTCTTCGAGCCGCACCTGAAAGGCAGATGCACTTCACGATTGATTTTCGGACCGTTGCACCGACCGACAAGACCGGTGCATATCGATTTTATCTCGGTCGAGGAGTGATCGCCTCGTTAGCGGTGGAATGCAGTGTAACGGCCACAGAGTTTGCAATTAAAGACGGAACGAAGTGGGAGGTCGTGCGGAAGCTCGAACCCGGGACGTGGTACACCTTGCGGCTGACCCTCGATCCGGCGAAGAAAACGTATTCCGGAATCGTGGGTACCCCCACCGATTTGACTGGCTTCCAGGATAAGGCGCTCAACCCGAACTGGGACGGAGTTGCCGACACATTCATTTGTGACGGTTTCGGCCACGTTATGGGGCCAGCGTCCGTACGCGATCTGGACAACATTGGATTACAGGAGACTCCGTTTGGAGCGCCTGGAACGGGCCCTGTTCCGCCCCATATGCCGCCCGTTGACTCGAAAGAGCGCATTACAAAATTGGACGCAGAGCTGGCTGATGCAACGAAATGCAGGGAATCTGAAGCGGCCAGAGATTTGTACGAAGTGGCTTATGGTGTGAGTGAAGGCACACCTGTCAACGCCCGCCTGCAAAAGCGCGGCGAACCGGACAAGCTTGGAGAAGAGATCCCACGGCGATTCGTCGAAATCTTAGGCGGAGACCTCGTTCCGAAAGAATCCACGGGGAGTGGGCGACTTGAATTGGCGAATTGGTTGACTCGCCCAACCAACCCGCTGACTGCTCGTGTGTTTGTGAACCGCGTCTGGCAATGGCACTTCGGGCAGGGGCTGGTTTCGACTCCGAGTGATTTTGGGATTCGAGGCGAACTCCCCAGTCATCCGGAATTACTCGATTGGCTGACGTCGGAATTCATCAAGTCCGGGTGGTCCGTCAAGAATCTGCATCGATTAATCATGCGTTCGCGAACGTATCAACTTTCCAGTGATGACGACGCGGCAGGCTTGAAGTTGGATCCCGGCAACCGCTGGCTGTGGCGGGCTTCACGGCGACCGCTCGATGCCGAAGCGATTCGCGATGCCATGCTCGCGGTGAGTGGACGATTGAATCGGTCCAGTCCGCCTGCCCATCCCTTCCCACCGGTCGGAACGTGGGGCTTCACGATTCATCAGCCTTTCCATGCGGTCTACGATTCGGACCATCGCAGCGTGTACTTGATGATTCAAAGAAATCGCCGACATCCATTTCTGGCGTTGTTTGACGCGGCAGATCCAAATCAAAGTGTTGCCGAGCGTCAGCCGACAACGACCCCGACGCAGACTTTGTTCTTGATGAATTCTCCCTTTGTGCACGCGCAATCGGATGCCTTCGCCAAACGAATCTTGGCGATGCCGGATGATGATGCGGCAAAAGTTCGGTTGGCATTTGAAACCGCACATGGTCGGATTCCATCAGAAACCGAGGTCAGTGATGCTTTGGCATTCATTGCAGCCTATGGGAAGAAATTGGCTGAACAAGGAATCCCGCCCGATCAGCAGCCAGCTGGAGCCTGGGGGGCGCTGAGTCGAGTGTTGTTGACCGGCAATGCATTTTTGTATGTGGATTAATAAGGCGAGCGGTGGGTGTAAACCCACTGGTAATGAGATGTTCGCAAATCGCAAAGAAGAGGAACCATCCGGCAGACACCGGACGGTCGCCTTAGTGACTGGAAATACCGATGAATCAAACTCGCCGTGAATTTCTGCATGCCGCTTCAGGTGGTTTCGGGGCACTCGCGCTGGCAGGGCTCTGGAATGAAGTTCAGGCCGCGCCGAGCGATCCTCTCGCGGCGCGCCCGGGTCATTTTGTCGCGAAGGCTGATCGCGTCATTTTTCTGTACTCCACCGGTGGAGTCTCGCAGGTTGACACTTTCGATCATAAGCCCAAACTGATTGCCGACCACGGCAAGTCCATCACGGCCTCGCGGTGGCTCAACAAGCCTGGTCAATTTCAGCGGTTTCTGATCAAACCTCGGTGGTCATTCAAGCAATACGGTCAGAGTGGCACGTGGGTCAGTGATCTGTTCCCCCAGCTCGGGTCTGTCGTGGATGACGTCTGCGTGCTGAACGCAATGTATTGTGAAAGCGATGGGCATGACAAAGCGACACTTGCCGCGCATACGGGTTCGGCGCAATTCGCACGGCCCAGCGCCGGAGCGTGGGTCAGCTATGGATTAGGGACCGTCAATAAGAACCTTCCGTCGTTCATGGTGCTGGCCCCGGCAGCTCCGTATGCCGGCGCTCAGACCTGGGGGAGCGATTTTCTGCCAGCCTGTCACCAGGGGACGCATGTCATTCCCGGGAAAGAGCCTCTGCCGAATTTGATTCCACGAGTCCCCGGCGCCGGGCTCCAGGCAATGGAACTGGAGTTGCTTGGAAAACTCAATCGAACACACCTCGAACGTCGCGCCGCGGACCAGTCACTCGATGCGCGTGTGCGATCATTTGAAACCGCGTTCGGCATGCAGCGTGAGGCTCCTGAAGCGTTTGATTTGTCCAAAGAAACGGAAGCAACGCTGAAACTTTACGGCCTCGAACGAGGTGCTACTTCAGGATTCGGCTGGCAATGCCTGGTGGCTCGAAGGCTGGCCGAGCGTGGGGTCCGGTTCCTGGAATTGATCGATGTCGGGTCCAGCAATAATTGGGACTCACACGGGAACATGGGTGACCATGAGCGTCTGGCCAAGGCCATCGACAAGCCGATTGCCGGGTTGTTGGCGGATTTGAAGCAGCGCGGGATGCTGGAGCGGACACTGGTCGTCTGGACCTCGGAATTTGGACGGACACCTTTTCACCAGGATGCTGGACATGCGGGACGTGAGCATCATAATCTCGTCTTTTCGTCCTGGATTGCGGGCGGCGGAGTCAAAGGGGGAATCGTTCACGGCAAGTCCGATGAATACGGAATCCTGCCCGCGGAAGGTGGCGTTCACACACATGATTTGCACGCCACAATGCTGCATCTGTTGGGAATTGATCACGAACGCCTGACGTATCGTCACGCTGGCCGCGACTACCGTCTGACTGATGTGCATGGGAAAGTCGTGCGAGAAATTCTCGCTTGACCCCGCGCCTCTCAAGGTCGAACGTCAAGTGCCCTGTCACAGTTGAGATTTGGGATTGCGTGCCACTGCTTTTTCGCTGTACTCGGCGGACAAGCAGTGTCTAGTATGTGTCGGAATGAACTGCTTAACAACTGAATACAATTGTGAAGCAGCGACGCGACAATATGTTTAGAGTGTTCTCCAGGTCCACGCTGTGACAACGCACTAGCCAATGACGTTCGGCTTCGTTTAGAATCAGCGACGTTCCGTCGTGCATTCTCTGACTGACCCCTTTGTGAGGCCGCCGTTATGTCTCGTGCGAATCAGCAAGGCGCTATTACCTACGGTCTCTTCATGTGGCACAGCACATGTCAATGGGGCCCGAGTTTTCAGGCACTGGTGGCGGGTGTGTTTCTGATCATCCCAACATCAATCTGGTCTCAAGATGCACAGAAACCCGCGGCTGATTCCAAAGCGGCTGCGCCGAAAGCTGATGTTGAAAAGCCCGACACCTACACGTCCCGGCTGATTCACACCAACGTCGATGGATCAGATCCGAAGCAGTTCACCGTCTTTCCCGAGTATACCTCTCAGGGCTCGCCTGAGTTTTCGCCGGATGGCAAACTGGTCTGTTTCGATGTCTGGAAGACAGGACAAACTCATACGAATGGCCAGATTGCTTTGGTCAATGCGGATGGAACCAAACCACGAATTCTCGGTGACGGGTTGATGCCCAGTTTTTCACCTGGAGGAAAACGCATCACTTTCTCTCGCCCAGGAAAGGGCGTGTGGATCATGAGCGCAGAAGGTCCAGACGTCGAATTAGTTCAACTCGACCCGTCAGGCTGGGGAACCAGTTGGTCCTCGGATGGCCGCATTGCGTATACCGCAAGCACTGGCAGAGGCGACAATCTGATAATCGTGAACATTGTCGAAGGCACTCGCACGTCGATTTTCGACGAAGAAAAGTCTCCTTACTCGCAGATCTACTGGAATATGGCCTGGTCGCCGGACAGCAAGCGGATCGTTTTTAAGGGGACGACGCCGGAGGGCAAGAACGAGTTGGCCATTGTCGATGCGCGCGGAGAGAAGCACGGCTTCGTGCGTCGTCCATTTCCGGATGTTCACGAAAGCTTCGCCTGGAGTCCAGACGGCTCCCAGATTCTCGTGGCAAAGCCCTGCCCCGAGCGTGGAAATCAATCGCAGTTGTACTCACTCAACCCCGATAAGGATGAACCATTACAACTGTTGCCCAAACAGGATCCGCAGCGACCTGCCGTCACGGCATCGTTCTCGCCGGATGGAAAGAAACTGGTCAGCTCCTGCCTGATGCCGGTTGTACCGAAAGTGCCAGCGGCACAGTCCAAGTGATAATCCCCAAGTCTGCTTATCGGAGCCCGAAGCGTGAGTTCTGAAGTTGCACTGTGTTGAAGTGATTGCCAGTAGTCCCGGCAGGGACGATCGATAATAGCCCACCGTTTTTAACGGTGGGCTATCGTGTAAAATAAAATGCGAAGTCCCTTGGGGACGACAGAAAATCGACGTGGAATCGAGATCTGATTATTTGGGAAACACTCCCGATGTCACGGGCACGGAAAAATCTCTTGTCACTCACAGGGCTGGCCATTTTCTTTCTCGTGGCCCCACCATTGAAGCGGTCAGCTTTGGTAGTTCGTCCCTGACTGGACTACGAACTATTGAGAAAAAAGTGCAACCTCAATACCTGCGATTCGAGCTTGGATCGCAATGCATTTCCGGATGTCTCAAACTTATACCTCACTCGACCGTATTGTGATGACATTGTCGAATGCGTCTTTGAATCGCAGGGAACAGAATAACATCATGCCCAAGCATTTGATGCTGGCTTGCCTGTCGTCGATCTTATTTGTTGCGGGATCGTTGCCACTCTGTGCGGCACCTAAGCCCGTTCCGACGCATGTCGATGTCGCGTATGGTTCGCATCCGCATGAGATTCTCGACATTCATCTACCGACGACTGGCAGCGGGCCATTTCCCGTTTTGATCTGGTACGGTGGAATTTGGGAGCCGAGCAAACACGTGCCGGATCTCAATCGTTTCCTGCCTGAACAGATTGCCGTGATCGGAGTCGAAACTCGCACGCTGAATGATGGCATGAAAGACAAAGTGCACCCACCAGTTTCGTATGTGATGAACGACGCTTGCCGAGCCGTACAATTCATTCGACTGAACGCCGCGAAATGGAACCTTGATTCCCAGCGGATAGCAGTCGGCGGAGGTTCCCAGGGAGCCCTGCCCGCCCTCTATGTTGGCTGTGTGGCAGATCGCGCTGATTCGAAATCGAACGATCCGGTCGAACGGGCGTCCTCAAAAGTCACCTGTGTTGCCGCCTATCGCAGTCAGCCCAGTATCGATCCCCAGCAGATGCAGGAATGGGTTCCTGGTGTGAAATGGGGAGCCCCAGCGCTGGGATTCAGTTTTGAGGAATCCTTGAAGCGGCGGGATGAATTGTTGCCCTACATCAAGTCGTGGTCACCAGACGCACTGTTACGCAAGGGGGCGGCGCCCATCTACTTTGAAAACAACTGGGGCCTGACTCAAAAGGAAAATGTGACTGAGATGGACTACAAAGTCCATTCGCCTGCCTGGTCTCTGGGTTTCCAGAAGCTCGCCCACCAGGCGGAAGTTGTGTGCCACGTGAAATACCCCGATCACCCGACCGACGGGTACAAAGATATCTGGGAGTTCATCGTGCTGGAATTGCAAAAGCCAACAAAGTGACCAGGCCAATATTTCAGACGCTGATCCTCTTGCGTCGTCGAATTCCCACAAATTCAGCGACGAAACGTCAAACGAATGAGAGATACTCTCGAAACACATTCCCCGTCATTCTGCCTTATCGCCCCCGGCTCGACGACGCGCCGTTCTGACCGATCCCCAATTGTGTTTCGTGCCGCCGAATGATAGCAAGTCACGTCGAAGCACTCGCTTGCGCTTCGAGATTGTATTGGAATATAAATAATCCGGGTTTAGATGTTTGCAGGTCAAAAATCTATCTGCGAGGAACCGACTCGCGTTCGGGACTTTCGTATTTCCAGACAGTCACTTGGGCTTGGCTGGCTGTTCGGTCTCGTGATCCTTCTGGCTCTCAGACAGTTTCAGCTTGGGTAGCACTTTGCTCAGTCCTGCTAACCCGGCGGGCGTGACTTCTGAGCCGCTTAAATCAAGCTCGGTGAGCTGCAGCATTCCATGCAGATGCTTGAGGCCTGCGTCGGTGATCTTTGTGTTCTCCAGGCTCAATGATTCCAGTGTGACGTGTCCCGCGAGTTCCGCCAAACCTTGATCGGTAATCAGAGGTTCCGCTGAGCCAATACGGAGATTCTTGAGAGTCTTCAATGATTTGAGATGCTGTAATCCGATATCGCTGAATCGGCCGCCATCAATAACTAAATCTCGTAGATTTGTTGCATGCCCGAACTGCCGCAGGGTTTCGTCCGTGAGTTGCTCGGCCCTGTCAGTGCAGAATCGAGTCAGTCTGGGGAGCGCCGCGACATGCGCCATCCCTGAATCGGTAAGACCCCAGGCGGACAGCAGGCAGACGAACTCTAAATGCGCCAGACCCTTTAGGGATTCCAATCCTTTGTCAGTTGCTTGACCTCGGGTGAGTGTGAGCGACTTCAAGTATGGGAATTTTTTGATATA
>JAQGHT010001233.1 GCA_028291565.1 Planctomycetaceae bacterium
AGCCACAGATTCACACAGATGAAACACAGATTTCCATACAAGATCTCCGTGAAGTAGGATGGACATTCTTGTCCGTCACACGCTCCGTCCCGTTAACCAACCTCCGATGTAGAACGATCAATCTGGAATGACTGCAGCATTGCTGGGGGACGTCAAATGGTTCAAATCAAATCCATTCTCCTACTCACCTCGGTTCCCAACGTATTGAAAAAAATCTGTGTTTCATCTGTGTGGATCTGTGGCTAAATCCGCATTTTGTCGGTCAGCACTTATTGCTGCGCATATCCTTATTCTCCATCAGGGTAGGACAGGCGCCCAAAACTTCATATCATTCCAATGCCACCGTCGCATACAACTGGATCGAGTTGGCCCGAGAGTCTGCCCCTGTTTTCATCCCGATATTTTTCTGGAGCAGCAGCATGCAAGTCCGGACCATGGTCTTGTTTCTGGTTGGCATTTGCCTGCTCTCGGCGACCCTTTATTTCCTGGAACGGACGGTGAATGTTGAAACAATGCCCGTTCAATGGAAATTTCTCAGAGGGAACCCCATCATGTTCAAACCAGCGCGAGCTTGCGCTGACGGCTTGACTCTCCAATCGTCATTTCGTGGCAGGCTCTCTGAGCCGCTATACTTTCTCCAGCGCAGATGGATTCACTCCAAGAACTTATTGGGCGAACGTGAACAAGTCGGCCTGCATTTATTGACAACGTCCGCTCAATGTCCCGCTTTTCTGCCTTAACAACCTGCCAAACAACTGCGAGTCTCGGAGAGCCATCGCCTACAGAAAAATCAGGTTGTTTGGCAACGCAAAGGGCCCGAGAATTAATAGCTGTCGGAAGTGAGTAATGGGAGGGAGGGTGATGCACATCTTCAGGAATCACAGGGGTTTCGACGTCCGGCCAGCGCGGGCGAAGCCCGCAACCCAACATCGTTCTGAACTTCGGTTGAGCCCAGTCAAGTTTTCAATGACAGAAAAACGGAACGAAAGCAAAATGAGTGACGTTGGAGTTGTTTCTGCTTCGCATTTTTCTGTCAAAAAACCACTTCTTTCACGATCCAGTATTGATCGCTGAAACGTGGTACATCCACACCAAGGTCTCACATCGTGACGCAATCCTCATCCGAAAAACATTTTGACCAAAGCGGTGATCACCTCGAGTCGGAGAATGGTTGCGGCTCGCAAAGAAGCGAATTGTTTGTGGCACAGAGGATTCGCGAATCGCCTCCAATGCTCGTCAGAATTTGGCCCGCTGAACCGTATTCTATTAAATAGGGGCGTCGTGGTGAAGAGGCAACAAAAGCCGGCACGATGATTGGCAGCGGGGGGCTGGGTACAACCGCACTGGGCGCCAGCGTCCGGCTTTCGGGCGGGCAAATCAGCGTGACCGACGGGCCTTTCACCGAGGCCAAAGAGGTCGTTGGTGGGTATGCGCAGTTTGAACTGACATCGAAGGAAGAGGCAATTAAATCGGCCGTCAGGTTTATGGAACTTCACAAGCAACTCTGGCCGGGCTGGGAGGGTGAGACCAAGTTCGCCAGATGTACGGGCCGGAAGACTTCCCCTGCAACGGCTGATAAGATACAAAACCATCCGGCTCACGCCGGACGCTCGCCATGAATAATCCGGGCTAAGTGAAAGCGGCTTCCGACGTTCATCGTGCGATCGACGCGGTTTGAAAGAGTTTGCGGTAGCGGCGATTATCACCGCAATCTGGATTATACGCCTTGCGGGGAGGATTGAGACGTTTTGTATGTCGGACATTCCTGCCCGTCATATCGAACGCGACGGACAGGAATGTCCGTCCTACAGCGATTACAAAGTCTCATTTCACGCCGCGTGGAGTATTAGAATCTGCCAAACTACCGGTGCGTCGAAGAGTATGCCTGAACGGCAAACCTCTTCGGCTGCGAGTCTCGGAGAGACTCGCCTACAGGTATTTTGGCAGCTTCAAAGTACGCAAGCCCGGAGCGAATACGGCGACACTTTTCGTCCGCATTTACTGATGATCTGTAATATTCACTTTTGCCGTGCGGACCGTCAGGTCTGTGTCGAGTTTGTAGTATTGGCTTGATCCCAGACTTAATACGACAGACTTCGCACTCGATGCCTTCTTGTCATTCACCGCCTTCACAACAATGTCGACATACGATTGTCCCGCAGGAATCACGATTGTTGATCCACTGATCGCAACGCCGTTCACAAAGAGTTGGTAGTTCGTATTCAAACTCGCATTGCCACTCCGCTTAAGATTCACGACCAGCAGACTCGCAAGACTTCCCGTGCGGTTGACTCGGAAAACGCCGTCGTCACTCGTGGCGCCAGGAATGGGTTCGACCGCAGAAGTGTCAATCGCCGTGATCGACACGACGGGGGAATTGTCCTGGATCGTGATCTTCGCCGTCCGATTCGCTTGAACGGAATCGAGCTGGTATGTCGACTTCGAACCTAATGTCAATGATAGCGTCTCATTCGATTCCAGTACGGTGTCAGCCAGCGGATTAATGATGATGTCGACAGACGATTGTCCCGCGGGGATGACGATCGTGGAACTGTTAAATGTCACTCCATTCACCGTCATCGTGTAGTCTTTTCCGATCGATGCGGAACCGCTTCTCGAGACAGCCACGGTCAGCGACTGGGAAGTATCTCCCGAACGGCTGATACGGAAGGTGGCGGTGTCAGGGGTATCTCCTGTCGCAGTTTCAGCGCTCGTGGCATCCACCGCAGAGATCGTCACCTGCGGCTTGCCTGCGGGAACCGTGGGCGGCGGCGTCACAACAGGTGGATTCGGAGAGGACGGATCTGATGCGGGCGTGAGTGGCGGATCGAAGTTCCCCACGATCGGAGTCGACACGTTCGTCCCAAACTGGCCGTATAGATCGACTCCCAGCGGTGTGGGCGAGAATTGATGGTTCAGTGCAGCGGCGGTGCCAGGGAGTGCTGCCGATGCGATCGACTGAATGATGTAGAACTCGCC
Organism: Planctomycetaceae bacterium; assembly: GCA_028291565.1. Classification (GTDB taxonomy): domain Bacteria; phylum Planctomycetota; class Planctomycetia; order Planctomycetales; family Planctomycetaceae; genus JAKFVC01. The sequence continues at coordinate 2,980 of JAQGHT010001233.1, forward strand.
AGTCGTACTGGGTGATGCACCGTCACGATTCGGGACCATCAGCCCAATATCTGTGATTCCGTCCAGATTGAAATCCCCGGCAAACGGCCGTTCCAGTACACCCGGCAGCAACAACGTTTGAGAGGCAGGAAGACCAACGTTCGAGAATTGAATCGTGTAGTCGGCCTTCCCATCCAACACGCCTGGAGTTCCATCCGCGGCCGATGTCAAATCGAACGAAAACGTATTCGTGCGAGCATTTTGAACAGCAATATCCACCTTGCCATCGCCGTCAAAGTCACCGACGATTGGCAGTCCAACCATCGTTCCGGTGAACGACACATCGCCGGCATCCAGATTATTGTTACCGTTCGTGTCGAAGTACCACTTCTTGCCGTCAAACAGCCCGATTTCATCGCCGGGATGCGCGAGATCGAAGTCTCCCGAGATCGGAATTCCGTTGACCTGAATTCCGCTGACGACGGAATAGTCAGGGCGTCCATCATTATTAAAGTCGAGCAGCCAGCGATACTTATTATTGATTTGGCCGTAGGCACCGATCCGGTCGAATCCGTCTTGCGACAGTGCACCAGCGGCTGCGAACTGTCCAGAGAAGAGCTGGTCCGTACTGGCTCCGAATTCGAGAGTCAGATCTCGATTGGTGAAATCGAGATTCGTCGGATCGAAATGCATATTCCCGTTGGTGTCGAGCGTAATTTCGCCCTGCCCGACCGCCCCAATTTCCGGTCGGCTGTCGACCGTGAACCGCGCGATGAAACTGCCGCCAGGGTGGCCATTCCCGGAAGCGAAATTTGGAATCTCCTGCGGTTCTGCGGCGTTCGATTCACCGTCCAACTTGTTGCCCGCGGGGTCGGTGATGTTATCGCTGAGCGTCAATGTAAACCGATCATCCGGCAGCGGATTGGCGAATGTTAATACGACAGTTGCCGTCGCAGCCGCCCCGTTCACATCGGGCCCGAAAGTCACTGTCACACTCTTAATAGGAATCACACCGTTCGCATCACCTGTCAGTACATAATTACCCGGCTCAGCCGCGGCTGCGTTGACTTCGGCCAGAATTGCCTGATAGTTCGGGAACATTGCAGTGCTTCGAAGGGCAAAATCTTGCAGGGAGATCGTCAGACTGTCGACCCGTGGCGTCGGACTGGCCGCCGGCTTGGGATCAAATAGATCAAATCCCGGAGCCGAAGTGATTTGCAGCGCTGTCACTTGGGGGCCCTGTGTATCGACGAAGATATTTAAACTAACGGGAGCACTTTCGTTCCCAGCGACATCTTCAAACGAAGCACTCAGCGTCCTGATGCCGTCCTTCAAAAATCCTGCGACAGTGCTGTTAAGGTCCACGTTCGACGTAATACTCCAGCGTCCGATATCCGCCGAGCTACCAGGAATTGGAGACTGGCCAAACTGATTTGTACCATCAAGGGGTGTCGCGACCGTCTGACCAATCTGGACCTGTGTGCCAGACGAATTCAGTGCATACAGGCGCACGATCGAATTCGCTTCAGCATATCCGAAGAACGTCGGCGTCGTGTCACTCGTAATGTAGTCGGTGAAGGTATTGACGAAGCCCGTGATCCCTGTGTCACTCGAGGCATCCAGATCCAGGTTCTGATGATTGGTTGCCGTCTGCACAATCGGTGGCGCCTGAGTATCAATCACGAGTTCCAACGGCAGACTGAAGCCACCGAATCCGCTTTGTGACGTATTCGCCGGATCGATCATCTGCACACGAGCGGTCAAATCGTGACTTCCGTCTGGAAGTGGAGTCGTAAATGTATAGAGATAGATGCCGGGCTGGCCGGCCACCGGTTGTGCGAATCCTGTTGAAACCGGCGTCTGGCTATTGTTCTCGTCAAAGATGGCGACTCGGAAGCCGGCGACCGCAGTTGCAGTCGTTGTCGCGGGATTGAACGCGATCGGAATCACATGATCAGGAGGAGAGCCGGGAGTGCCATTCCCCGGCAAGTCGTTCAAGAGCCCCCCATCGGCCAACCGCAACAAGATCGTCGGTGTATTGTCCGAGGTCACGTTGTCCAACTGTGAACGGCCGGTATCACTATTCACATTGGTCGGCGGAGTCGTCTGAGTATCATCCAACTCAAGGTTAAATGGTACTGGTGCCGAATCATTGATGACACTCATCTGATACGTATTGAGTTCAATTCCCGTCGCACCAAAGACCTTCAGATAATAGGTCTGGCCTTGCACCGCGGGAATGCGAACTCGTTCATTGTTGTCGGAGGATGTACTCGAACCAATCACGTTTCCATTGGTATCCAACACCTGGATATCGAGGTTTCCGTCACCAGGCAGCCCGACATTTTGTTCAAAGTAGACCTGGAAATCCATCGTGCCCGTTTGCGATGCGACAAACTGATACATGTCGACATCACCTGCGGGCGAAATATTCGGATCGAGATTGATGGCAGCCCCTGACCCGAGGTACGTTGCAAGGGCCCTGGAGTCGTTGTCCAGGCTGCCGTTGACTTCGAACGGATCGAGTGGGAAGACAACAAGTCGCGCCGTGTGATCAGCTCGCGTCAGTGGCCCATTCAGGGGATTCACTTCTTCGATGCCGTCAAACGTCACGTGGATCTTGTTCGAACCAATCTGGATCAGCCCCGATTCACTATCTGCCCCCTTGAAATACAAGACCGAATCGTTCGGTCCCAACCCCGCATCATTGATGATCAGTTTGTCATAGCCCAGTCCACCCTGGACATGGAGTTCCTCGATGTCATTGTTGGCGATCTTGTAGGCCGAGACGGTCCCATTCACGTCAATCAGCACTTGATTCGGGGCCGATTGGTCGATGGTTAACGTGATGGTGTCGTCGGCATCCGAACCCGGGACGAAGAGCATGTCGTTACCGGGCCCACCCGTCAGCGTATCAGTCGACGGAAAATTCGTCGTGACGATAAATGTATCATCACCATCTCCGCCATCGAGTGTATCATCGCCCGGCCCGCCGGTAATCGTGTCGTCTCCTGCGCCGCCAGTAATTGTGTCATTCCCTGCTTCGCCATCGGCTGTGTCGTCACCGTCGCCGAGCTCAATCGTATCGCCACCCTGACTGCCGAGAATGGCATCGTTCCCCGTCCCGGCCAGAATATGAACGCCGGAATTGAACGCACTCACGTCGACGCGATCATCCTTATCACCAACATCAACGGTCACCCCGGTCAAGAGAATGTTCGACAGCGAATTCAAATCGACTCCGCCCTTGTCGAACGCATCGTTCAACTTCGAGATAATCGCCGCGCTCATTCCAGGAGGCCCACTATTATCATCGAACCCGACAACCGTCGTCCCGTCATTTGCCAGGATCGTCAGCTTCGAATCCTTGCTCTGCGATGACTGCGTCGTGTCGACATACGAATAAACGACGTCAGAACTCGAGACGCCAGTGGCCTTCCAGTAGTCCGCCTCACCACCGGGAATAATTTTGCCAGTGCCGAATTGACCTGCTCCTAACGTCGTGGCCACTGCCGGCGAATCGTTAGACGGAGCGGGACTGAGTTTCAGAGACCAGCCATCGAGAGAACCCGTATCAGCAAACGAATTGTCGCTGACGGTCAAGGTCCACACCCCATTGGGATCTTCGCCGTCGAATGCGGACAGGGGTGAATCTGGAGCATAGGTGGAACTGAACGGCCCCGTTCCGGAACTAATCGGGTTGAAAGAGAATTGATCGTTCAGGGTCGTATTTGTAAAGTTGTCGCTGTTTCCTCCTTCGCGGTTAATCAATGTCACTTCAGTCCCCTGGGGACTTTTCAGTTTGACGATCAAGTCTGAATCAAAACTGTGAGTGATATTGAGTGTCGTTGTGAGATCCGACAATGTTCCTGTGAATCCACTGACGTTCAACGTCGACGTCACAACGCCTGGATTGACGACAAAATCGGGAATCACCTTGGGCACATCGGTGGATGTAAAGACGGGGGTGGCCTCGGTGACCTGGTCAGCAGTTGGATCGACTTCCAGCACGACGAACCGATAGCTGGTATCTGTACCAAATCCCGCATTTCCGACTTGAACGATGTACGGTCCCGATGTCGCCGCAGTAATTGCACCGACAGCATTGAAGCCGCTGATGCTCATGTTTTCCTGTAACGGAGTTCCCAACAGATATCCCGCAAGATCAGAGATCTTCATGTCGGTCGTCGTCAGCGTGCCGTTACGTTCCGGGTCACCATCCAGCATGACGACATACCGGTTGCCTGCCACGGCATTGAATTCGAAAGCATCGGTTTCGCCCAAACCGACATTGCCCGTAACCGTTTTCCCGGGTGTTGCAGACTTGAAGAGGGCCGAATTGATGTTAGTAATTCCGTTTCCAGCCGCAAGCGTATTAGTGGGATCTGCCACCACTTGATACAATGAGTAGTTATCAATGGGATCGCTCGCTGAACTCGATACCTTATAAAACAGATCGCCACTTTGCGGAATGGCGGCACCGGACACAACGGATGCAGCCGGCTGCGTTGCGGACGACGCAATGGTCCCTCCGAAGTTCGTCGGTGTCACTGCAGAACTTGCGCCGGCAACGCTCGGAAAGTAGACACCGTTCTGAGCCAGCAGGAAGGGAATGATCGGTGCGATGACAGAGATATCCACACCAAGGGAGACACCAACACTGAGGGAAACAGCGGCCAGCCAGTTGGTCGAAAAGCCGGGAGGCTGCTGCAGGATTGTGACACTGGGGGCATCGCTGACGAACGTCAGAAAGCCTGGCGTCAGAGTGACATCATTGGCTTCACCAGGGAATGCGGTATAGTTCAATGCTCCCAGGCCTGTCACAGCCGCCGGAACAACGCGCACCTCAAGCTGTTCGACGGGCGCGATCATCGAATGCCGGTGGACACGGCGTTCCTTTGCAACGGTCGCTTGTTTCGCCTGCTCCCGAAGTTGAGCCAAGATCTTCGTCAGGAACCCGGGAAAGTTGTGGAATGAATCCATCTTAGTTCTCTCTCCACCGTTCTAATAGCGGTACTCGGCACGTAACGTCATTCCATCTAACGTTAAGGTCTTAATCTGATGTTCGAACGAGTTCTGATCTGTCCGCACCGTGCTAAGATATTCCGGAGTCGACAGCATGTTGAACCAGCCGGCAACGTAATATCCAGCGGTCACACGAAACCGGCCGGTACAATTCTGCCAACCTGCTCCGAGTTCCAATTCCGGCATGAAAACGACGCGACCTTGACTTAAGGAAGTCTGTCCCTGGATTCCCGTGAAGACATTCGTCTGTAAGTATTTGGCAGAGCTGCCGCCACAAAGGAGATTCAATGCTCCTTTGGAGTATGTCATAAACCCGGAGTTCGGGAAGAATCGCTCGCCCTCTAGTCCGACTCGCGGCCCAGCTCCATCAAAATCGACCTCCGTATCGACATTGGTCTTGCCCAGGACCGAATAGCGTGCGTTGAATTGCTGATCGAGATGACTATATTTCGCCCCCAGGACATAGTTCACCGAATAGCAGTCGCCATACCACAAGAGTGACTTGAAATTCAGGTCGGCGGTCTGGATATCAACGTAGTTAAACGCCTTGGCAGTCAAACTATCCGCGGCGACATTCAATGTCCCGGGGAGAACTGTATCGGCCCGAAAGAATGTCCCGCCGCCTCCCGCCAGATGGGCATTGTCTTCGGTGCTCGTCTGATAGGACATGTAATTCGCGGTAATACTGGATCCACAATCAATAGCCCACGCCCCGCCGATTCGATATCCTGGCTGATAGTCGAAGCCTGTCACAGCCTGAGGACCAAGCGGAACTGATGTGGATAAAGTCCCATCAACCGGTGTCGCATACGTGACATCCGTGCCACGTACCTTCGCAAATAAAAAGTCTGCCCAAACGCCACTCCGATGGGCCCAGAGCTGATTGGGTTCAACGCTGTAACTCGCGGCAGTGCTAGGCGCTTCCACAATCGGATCGAGTGAGTAAGAGCGAAGCGGTGGCAGATCACTGCGGATCGGCGGCGGATCGTCGTATCCGTAGTCGTACAGAGGAGGTAGCGTCGTGTCGCCTTGGGATGTCTGGCGAATTCGTCCCCCGGCCTCTTCGTCGAACGGGTCGGCAGTTCGGTATCGAGAACGCGTCGAAGAATCCGATTCGAATTCGGGATCCTCAAGACGCGAACGACTGCTCGTCGCTGCCGACGACTTTTTCGTTACGGAACTCCGAGACTGAGCCCAAGCGTCATGTTGGAGCAATATTCCGCAACAGATGACGGCGGACCACGCGATGGATGCGCGTTTCACAATAACATTCCTTTGTTGCGATCCAGGGGCTCGCCGTCTATCCCGGTGCCGTTGCTCGGAATCGACAAACTTGCCACCCGCAATTCCGCGCTGATCCTTAGCGCATGAATCCTTGTAAAAACTTCACTGAATTAACTATTAGCAACATTCGCATCGTTGCTTAGATTCGGCATACAGCGTCAATGTGGTACGATCGCGTGTTGTGGAATGGCAGGACCCGAACAACCGTTTCAGTTTCCCCAAGCGGCAATTCGTGCAATTTGGTTCGATGGAGATTGACGGTCAACCAGATCCGGCGAGCCGGTGTGGCTAACCTGGTCATGACATCCATCTTCTGCTGCCCGGTTCCTGCAGTGACGCGCCCTGCGTCGCTCGTTACATCAACAAATATTGATTGATCGAATGAAACCGAGTAAATTGGGAATGATTCGCTCCCGTTAGAATCCCGCGTCGGATCCGAAATCATGCTCACGATCCATGGTTCACCTCATCGATTATGCAATGGGCTCACCCGTCGAGACGTCCTTCGTGCAGGCGGAGCGGGGCTGCTGGGAACTAGTCTATCTCAATTGATTGCGGCCGAGGATTCGGGTCAAATCGTGGGGCCTCGAGCCAAATCGGTGCTGTTCCTATTTCTGTTTGGCGGACCGAGTCAACTTGAAACATTCGATCTGAAGCCCGAAGCTCCGACGGGAATTCGAGGCCCGTATCAGCCGATCGCTTCGCGTACGCCAGGTCTGATGATCTCTGAGAAACTGCCGAAGCTGGCGGCATTGTCAGATCAATTCGCCGTCATTCGCACGATGACACATTCGCAGAACGATCACAATGCCTGCCACTATATTCAGACTGGTCATCCACTACCGCCCGCTCAACGTGGTGCTGCGATGGTTGATGCCACCGAAAAAGACTGGCCGGCGATGGGATCAGTAATCGAGTATCTCGATCTACATGCCGATGCGAGACGCGCGGAAAAACAACGACGTGATTTTCCGAGCTATGTCTATCTGCCGAACCCATTGGGGCACATTCAAGGTTATGATCGGTCAGGACAATATGCAGGCTGGCTGGGCCATTCTTATAATGCTCTGGCGACCAGAATCGCCAGACGAAATAACGCCGACAATCCCTATTTCCGAGATTGCACCGATGCCGAACTGGACTTTCGAGTTCAAGGTTGTGAAGTCCGGGACGCTCTGACGCTGGATCGTACCGTACAGCGAGTCAGCTTGCTCGAGCAATTCGACACCGGCAGGCAGGATCTGTACCGATCAAGATCAGTGAACAATTACGATCGAGTCCGCGCGAAGGCGGTCGATCTGGTTACTTCTGAAAAAATGCGAGCCGCGTTCGACATTCGCCGTGAATCGGCAGCTCTGCGAGATCGTTACGGCCGCCATCTGTTCGGCCAGTCGGCACTCATGGGGCGGCGGATGCTGGAAGCGGGAGCCCGCTTTGTCACGGTACTCTGGGATTGTCCCGACGGCTACAGTTGGGACAGCCATCGTCATTCAGATGATGTCGGCAAATACCTGTTGCCAGGCCTGGACCAGACGTTATCGGCCTTACTGGAAGACCTGCGAGATCATGGTCTGCTGGATGAAACTGTTGTCGTCTGTACCGGTGAAATGGGTCGCACGCCGAAACCCGATACCGCTCAATGGGGGCGAGGCCATTGGAGTTACTGTTTTCCCGCAGTGCTGGCCGGAGGCGGTATTAGGGGCGGCACAATCTATGGCCGCTCGGACAAAGATGCAGCCTATCCAGCCGACAAACCCGTCTCACCCGAGAATCTCGCGGCGACAGTTTTTCATGCACTCGGAATCACCCCTGAAACCCGCATTCACGACGCCTTTGGCCGGCCCGTTTCCGTCGTTGATGGTGGACAGCCGTTGGCGGAAGTTTTCGGGTGATTCGGATGAGCCATCTGACCACAACAATCTTGAGGCTGCACGAACCTAATGTTTGAATGGCTTGCGGATGAAATCGCGAGTGTCAATACTCGAAAGTTCTTCATCGTGGATGACGGGATTTGTTGTTCGCCCACCTAATGAAAGGCTGAACGCATGGACGAAACAATTCCAGACGGTGAATTACCGATCGAATTCCGTGGGCTTTTCTTAACGGCTCAACAAGCGGAATCGCTTGAGAAGGATCTTATACAGAATCCAAACGATGTTTCTACACGAACTCAGCTCGTCAGTTATTATCACGTCTCTGGCTTGACGGAACCCGTGGCGCGTGCCGCAATTGAGGGCCACATCTTGTGGCTGATTAAGAATTCGCCAGAATCAGCAGTTCTAGGACGTCCGGAAGGGCTATTGTTCCCGATCGTTCACCCGAATGGATACCCCGCTGGATTGCAGGCCTGGGTCGACCAACTGAACGCTCAACCTCAGAATTTGAAGGTTCTGTACAATGCTGCAATGTACTTCAATCTCAACGAACGAGAATGGGCATTACGTACATTTCAAATGGGGGAGGCTCTGGATCCGAACGATCCGCGTTGGCCGGAACATATCGGGAAAATCTATTGCGGGCAATACGGAACTGGCCGTTCCAAAGGCAGCCCTGACGTTGCCGCAAAAGCGCTCGCATATCTAGAAAAGGCATTTACAATGCCGTCCGACAAGGAACGGCCGGGTTTGTTATATGGCCTGGCGAAAATGGCAGTGGCCTGCAATGATCTCGCCAAAGCCAAAAACTATGCAGAAGAGATTCTGAACGATAACCAAGAGGATGAAGAAGAAAACTGGAATTTTGGCAACAATGTGCATCACGGGAATTTGATTCTCGGACGCGTTGCGCTGCGTAGCGGGGATATCGAGGAAGCGAAAACGCGGCTACTCAAGTCTGGCCAAACACCGGGATCACCCCAACTCGATTCATTTGGGCCCAATATGTTTCTTGCTAAAGAACTGCTTGAAATAGGGGAGAAAGAAGTTGTGCTGAAGTATTTCGACCTCTGCTCAAAATTCTGGGAATCTCATCTCAACACCTTGAAGGATTGGACCAAAGTGGTTGTTGAGGGAGGAATTCCGGATTTTGGCCCGAATCTTCGCTACTAACGTTAGTTCCACTGTCTTGATTTCTGGCTGAGCAATTGTTGATAACAACAAGTTCAGACACAGAACAACGAGTCCATTTCGGCAGGCCAGAGCCACGATTTTTCAACGGCGTTTCAGTTTCAGCGGGAACATGAATCGGACTTTCTGATTTGCGCAATGACTTTGGATTTGTCGGTCGAAACAGTGTTCAAATCAGGGAAATTGGGATTCGATCGGTGGGCACAAGGTTCACTGACTCCGGCATGTGAAGAAGGATATTCAGTATGCGGTGAGATCGAAGTGAAACGGCTCTCACGATCCTGTTGTGTCGATTTAAGACGCTGCCAAACAACATGATCCATGTTCCCGTCCACTCTCCCCAGAGTACAGGGGGAGGGGGGAAGGTTTTTGTTTGATTCTAAAAACCTGCCAAACAACTGGTACGTCGAAGAGTTTGCCTGAACGGCAAACCT
>JAQGHT010001262.1 GCA_028291565.1 Planctomycetaceae bacterium
AATATACATCGGGACAAGTCGAGTGGTGGGAGTCTCCCAACGAAAATCCTGTTTTCACACGGATCATCATACCACCAGAACCCAATCCGGCGACATCCGTGAACATGGATTATTCACGGGAGAGACATACCGGAAATTGCGGAAGAACAAGACGTTCGCAGATTCGATCCGGCGTGTGGTTGGCACGTTGAGCGTCGATTCGCGACAATGCGGCGGCATTGCGACGGAAGCTAGAGGTCCCGACGGGGCTTCTCGTTCCAACCCTGCCCCTTAATTCTGTCTTGATTGTGCCGTGTATGACATCAGAGCCTGTACAGACTTCGCCGGTCAGCCGCGAGGAACTCGCGTTTCAATACCTGGACCTGCTGCCCTATGCGCCGTATCCCGTGCAGGAAGAAGCGCTGTTTGCCTGGTTTGGCTCAGAAGAAGGGGTGCTCGTGTGTGCACCGACAGGCACGGGCAAGACGTTGATCGCCGAAGCTGCCGCATTCGAGGCATTGCGAAACGGAACAACGATTTATTATACGACTCCGCTGATTGCATTAACCGACCAGAAATTTCTCGAAATCCAGGCGGCCGCTGTCCGCTGGGGATTTCGGCCCGAAGACGTGGGCCTGGTGACCGGTCATCGCCGCATCAATCCTGAAGCGAAGGTGCTCGTCGTGGTGGCGGAAATCCTGCTCAACCGACTGCTGCAGCCTGAATCCTTTAACTTCGACAATGTGTCGGCCGTGGTGATGGATGAATTTCACAGCTTCGCCGACATGGAGCGTGGAATCGTCTGGGAATTCACACTGTCGCTGTTGCCGCGGCATGTGCGACTGTTGTTGCTGTCGGCCACTGTGGGCAATGCCGTAGATTTTCTCTCGTGGTTGCGAAATCGAGACAAACGGCGTCTGGAGCTGGTGCAAGGTACTGAACGCAAAGTGCCGCTATTGTTTCAGTGGGTGGGGGATAAACTCCTCAATGAGCACCTGGAAGAGATCGCGCGGGGCGACGCCGAAACTCGTCGCACACCCACATTGCTGTTCTGTTTCAGTCGAGACGAATGCTGGTCGATCGCTGAGGAACTCAAGGGCAAGGACATGCTCGCGGAGGGACAGCAAAAGCAGCTGGTTGCCAAACTCAACTTGTGGGATTTTACCAAAGGTGCCGGTCCGAAGTTGAAGCAGATTCTGATGCGCGGCGTTGGTGTGCATCATGCCGGATTGCTGCCGCGTTATCGCCGAATTGTCGAGGACTTGTTCCAGCAAAAGCTACTGTCGGTCTGTGTTTGTACGGAAACCCTGGCTGCGGGAATCAATCTGCCCGCACGGTCCGTTGTCCTGCCAACTTTGATGAAGGGCCCGCCAGGCAAGAAGAAGATCATTGATGCCAGTTCAGCCCATCAGATCTTCGGCCGGGCAGGCCGGCCGCAATTTGACTCACAAGGGTTCATCTACGTCCTGGCTGATGAAGATGATGTTCGCATTTTACGCTGGAAAGAAAAATACGATCAGATCCCGGAAGACACCAAAGATCCGATGCTGATCCGAGCGAAAAAGGCGATGAAGAAGAAAATGCCGACTCGCAGTCCGAATCGGCAGTACTGGAACGAAGCCCAGTTCGAAAAGCTGAAAATTGCTCCACCGCGAGACCTCGCGAGCCAGGCTCCGTTACCCTGGCGGATGTTGGCTTACATGTTGCAGATTTCACCCGAAGTCGAACTTGTGCGGCAACTGGTGCGTCGTCGTTTGATGGAACCCAAGCAGTTGGAGCAGGGTGAACAGCAATTGCATCGAATGCTGTTGACGCTGCATGCGGCCGGCGTCGTCCGCCTGGAGCCAGAACCCCCGGCGGCAAGTGTCACGCGGGAAGGAGCTGTGAAAGAAGCAGGGCCAGCGATGCCAGCGGCTGCGGCAGAGCAACCACAACCGAAACCCAAACAGTCCGCCTTCGCCAAGTTGATCATTGAGGCCTTGAAACAACAGCACGAAATCACGGGAACGGGCGCGGTGCCTGTGGAAGAGCCTTCCGACAAAGTTCCCGATTATCGTCCGGAGATGGCCTATCCCACGCCGAAGATGGCCGATTTTTTCGTCTTTCGGAGCGTGAATCCGGTCTATGCGCTGTTTCTCATAGAGAAACTGGGCCAGGCGGATCCGGTTGAGCGGCTACAGGCTCTGGAAAGCGTGCTCGAATTGCCACGCTCTCTGTTGCGAGCTGTTCGAGTCCCGAATCCAGATCGAATGCCGCCCGGCACCCTGGCCGTCAATCACGTGGATACCGAAATCATCCGTCGCGGTTTGCTGCCCCCTGGCGATTTGTATCCTCCCTGGGATCCTGACATCCCTTTCGAAGAACGGAAATACGCGCCACCGCTGGGTGACAAACTGCGAATGCTGTTCGATTCCGAGTATCCCAACGTGCACGGTGTTTTTGTGCAGTCGGTCTGGGCGGCCGGAGACTTGCTGGACTTCAGCTGTGATTTTCACCGGTATATCAGCGGGCGAGACCTTGCGAAACAGGAAGGATTGATCTTCCGCCACATATTGAAGTTGATTCTCTTGCTTGGGGAGTTTTCCCAGGTCGCTCCGCCCGGCGTCGATGCCAACGTCTGGCGTAGTGAGCTACGCGAACTCGCAGATCGGTTTACCGAGTGTTGCCGTCAGGTTGATCCTGGCAGTACCGAGCAGATGCTCGCGCATACTGCCGACGTCGATGTGGTTGCCAAGGAACCAACGGAAGCTGTCATTCTTGCCGAAGTTCCGTCCAGCATTAAGGAATTGCACGCTTCGCTGAAAGAGGTGGCGGCAGTGGAAGGTCACCTGTCTGCTGAAGTACCCCTGGAAGCTTCCTCAGACGCACCCGAATTGGAGGATGACTTCGGAGGCGGATTGGTCGATTCCGATTGAAATGGGAGGGCGGGGCACTCTTCGGGGAGTGGGATTCCCCACGGCAGTTCGAGTTGCCAGGAATAATTACATGCCCTGTCATTTGCTGGCATCGACCGTGTCGCATGGCGATAGCAGCCATGCCGGTCCCGTGCCGCTGACCGAAAAGAACCGCACTTCGTTTTTGCCCTCATGAAATGCAGTGTCAGACACTAAAGCCGACCACTGATCCCGGAACTCCTTCAGTAAGGATGGCCGGGTGACGGCTTGTATGGTGCCATTGACGGCGACGGCGAGAATTACGGGTTGATCCATGGGATCGGGAGACAGGACTCGTCCTTCGAACAGCCCGGGGACTTCTGAATCCGGTGTGGCGTCCCGCACATCGCGAAATCGGGTGAATTCAAGTTTGACTTTGTTTGTGCCAGAATGTGCCAAAGCGGTGAGCGGTTGCCCTACTAACTCGGGCATCGGACCCACGCGAAACAGCGACAGGGGATCAGAACTGTCTCCAAACCGCCGTCGCACATCACCAGGTGTTCCGGAGTTCAGAACGATCTTTGGGTCAAATGTTGACGGGTCGTCGATACCACCAAATCGCTTCTGAATGCGGTCAGGGCGAGATTCATCGAACACGGACCAGCCATCGGTCGGCTGACGCAATTCGAGGCCCACAACATCCGCGATCGTCGGCAAAATGTCAACCGATTCGACATGTCGATCGTTAATTTGTCCGGAGGATTGCCCGGGGCGTTTGATGAACAGTGGGATGGAAACGATCTCGTCCTGATTGCCCGCGTCGGCACGTCGCCGTGACATTCCCGGACGAAACGAAATACCGTGATCGGCGGTGACGATTAACAGACACCGATCGAATTTGCCGGTCTCCTTAAGACGCGCAATCAACTGACCGATCAACCGATCGAGGTTCATGACCTGCAACAAATATCGCTGTTGCGCCTGGATGACCTCCCAATCGTCGTCCCCCCAATGGTTTCGACTTTCAGTCCGGCTCGGAGCTTCCAGCAGATGCCAGTCTGTCCCGTCTTCCGCGTAACGGTGCCCGGAAGGCATGAAGCACCAGGGCATATGTGGCAGCAGCACGTGCATGAAATGGAGTGACGGTTCGGGTGACTCGTCAATGGTCTCGAGGAAGTGTTGGAATTGCGCATCCCGATGGGCGCCCCATTCATAACGAAACGCTCCTCGTTTCTGGTGGACATCCACGGGGTGAGTATGATTCAGTCCAAACCACTCGACGGGAATCAAGGGCAAGTGTTTTTGGAAATCTGACGGCACAATATGAAACAGATAAACTCGCCACAGCGCATTCGCTAACTCATTGATCTGTCGCGACAACTCGGAGGATACTGGCCGGCTTGAATTGGCACTCGACGGAGCCAGCACCGAAACTGGCTCGAAAACCGCCGATTGGTAGCCATTCGAAGCATCAAACACCGTAAATAAGTTTTGGGGTAGATCGACCGGCGCGGGATTCCACTTCAACATTGGATATCGACCCGCAAGAATGGCGGGCAAGGCCTGCTCTGTCCCCTGATTCACACTGGTGGCGTTGCGAAACCAGCTGCTTTGACTGGCGAGAGCCGCAAAATTTGGAAATCGATTCGCGTCGATTGTTCGTTCGGGAGTCATCAGTGATGAGCCACAAAACTCGTCGCAAACAAGGACCACGATTGGGACGGGGTCAAATCGGGCAGTCTGGCTGGAACAGGAATCGCCATTGACCTGTGGGTTCGATGAATAGAACAACAATAAGGCGGGAAATAAGAGAATTCCCGGTGCGGCGCAGGTGACAATTGTGCTGGCGTTCGGAAATCGTAAATAGCACCAGGTGGCAAACCCCGTCGTGATGAGTGCCGCGGTGATTGAAATCAGCCCCGGCAGCATCGTGGTTTGATTGACGATTGGCAAGGCCAGCAACAATAGCAAAACGAAAACAATCAATGTGTGGCACAGCTGGCTGTCTTTGCGGCTGATGCGTGAGATGGACCACTCTAATAGGACGAATGCCGCGGGCAATACGCACGACAGTCCGAATGTCAGTAGGACGAGCGCATTCAGACTGATCCTTTCGTTGACGAGAAAGGTTGTTTGACGGCCGAGTAGCTCGTACAGTGGTTGAGCCACCGCGAAATTCAGCAGCACAAAGACATGTAACGCATTGGTCAAACCGGATCGCATCACGCGTGGCGTCGACGCCAGATCCCACGACGCTGAGAGGGTGCGGCGAATCCAAGACCAGACGCTCATGATGAAGATCGCCTTTCCGCAAAATAGAGGATCCGCGTTCCAGATTCGAGCTTCTCGGAACTGACGACAGTAAAGAACTCGGCCAGCGTTTTCTCAAAGAACTGCTGGTCATAGTCGGTGTAACTATCGCGTCGTCCACGAAGCAACCTGTGTACCATTGGATCATTCTTGTCGATGAATTCGATGACCAGGCTGGTTTCCATCTCGGCGAACCAGGACAGCAATTCCCGCAATGGCACTCCATGGCCGATGACCAGGTGATGAATCAATGCCAGGCACAGGCATAGATCCGGTCTGCCACGGTCTGCAAGCGATTTTCGTTCAGTGCCCCGCCAGCCAAGTCCACCTGCGGAATCCACCACGTTGTTCACAATCGGTAGAATGGAACCGGAACGACGGGTGGGATTTGATTTCAAAGATTGATAGAGCCGCTCAACCGTATAATGATCGCCGTCCATCGCCAGCACCAAGTCGGCGTTTTCCGCGGCGATTCGCGAATAAGTACCTGTATTACAGCCCACATCCCACACGAGTTTCCACGACCTCGAATGAATCGCCCGGCGAACAAAGTCTTCCTTTCGTCGCCGATCCTCTGCCGTGTAGCCGTTGGCCTCCGCGTAGTGCGACCACGTCGATGCACGCTGCGCCCAGTTCAGTGATTTCACGAGTTTCAATAAACCCTGAACATTAGCGCGAATCAGGTCTTTGCTGAACCCGGCATTTTTCAGGGCCTTTGACGCTTCCTGTTCCTCCACGGCGCGTTGCGATCCCAGCCAGGCATGCATCCAGACGTGCGACGCGACGCCTTTCCGAAAGAAATCACGCAGTGACATCAGATTGCGGCATTCCTGCGGCGTAATGCCGTCCAGCCGCCCGCGGAGCCACGGTTGAAAGGGGACGTTTTTGTAGGCTTGAAGCAACAATGGATATAAAAAAGTTTGGCAAAACTGACGATAACCGGCCCAGGCTTGCCCCGGAAGCAGCCGTTCGAATGAGACCACATCGATGAAAATTGGGCGGGTTCCGAGCCATTGAACATTGTAGGCCGTCCCGTCCTTCAAGGTCACTCCTTCATCAAGCGCTTCGGATAGGAGCTCCAAGTGAAGTCGAGCGGCATCCCGCAGCATCCCGAAGCACCACTCAAAGGGATACGTCACGAATGGTACAACGCGATGTTCAAGTACCCCCGCCCAACCGGAGGCCGCCTCCTGGATGGAATGCGTCTCAGCGACCTGCCGTGTCGCGACAATTCGTTCGGCTTCAACTGCTGCTTGAAAAAAAAGCGTCTGCTGAACGACGAGCCACTCTTCGAGCGCGCGCGACGACAATGTTCGGAAGATTCGCCCGGAAGCATCGTAAAAAACTCGGCCATCGCGGTCGCGATAGGATCCTGGTTCGTAATTCAAGGTCATCGTCATTCGACGATTGCATCCTAAGTGGCTGCGCAGAAGGAATAGGACTGTCGGATGGGCACTTCTGCCCGTCCAAATTTGACCCAAGTCAGGCCGAATGAGGTCCGAATTACCATTCAACCCTGGCCAACAGCCCAGTATGCATCGCATTTTTGCTTAGAGCTTGGAATCGCCGTCTGATCTACGGCCCAAAAACAAGTTGGGCGCGGAGTTCCATAAATACTTGGCGAGAACAAACACACCTGCTGACCCGCCCACGATGGCTTGCATCACCAGGCTCGCGGAACCTGGATCGAAATACGCGACAACTGGACTAAGAATTGAGTTGGCAATCATGATTCCTCATTTCTACACGAACGCATTCTGATACGTTCGCTTTGGCGCGCGGCGCCGACCCAAATTGATGAACTCGATTGCGAAGCTCGCTCTTCCGAGCAAACTTTGCAATGCGGTGGAGAATCCGCCGGAATGATTCAGTATGATGACCGAGCCTGTTCTGCCCAAAGCAAACGATCATCTGTCGTTTTGTACCAATATAACAGTGCACCCATTCATCGTCAACAGCCACTTGAGCATGCTGAGTCACAATGATGATGCCCGTATGACCAACGCCTGCACGAGTCATGAGCGCTTGGGGATCCCGCGTGATGAGCTGCGAGAGCGGTTCCCGATGTGGCATCAATATCTGCAAATATCATACGCGACTCGATCTAAATAGTAAGATGTTTTCCATGACCTTTTCGTTACCTTCCACAACCTCTGGAATAAAGCATTCCAGATCGTGTTCATTCGGCTCCGGAATCAGGCCCATTCCAAGATTTCAAGCGGCAGCTTTTGATTCCGTTGTTTGATTCTGCCTGGTGCAATTTGCCGCAAATCACGATTTTAATACAGTATTGGAATTTGCCATTTGAAACTGCCTATCGAGCAAGCATTGAATGTTCGCAGGCACTGCTTAAGACTCGGGCGAAATTCGAGGCACACGCTCAGCGAACGCTGATCGTTGTTCTATCTCGTATAGCAGTGGAGTCGCTGGGGGAGTGCGGTGGTGGAAAGCTGGATCGAGGGGCGAACGCGACGTTGATCAGTTGGCGTTGATCGCATTCGACAAGTGTGATAGTTGGACAGCGGCTGATACCGTGAGGCATCGCCCGCGCGGACAGATCATTGTTCAATTCGCCCAGATGCAGTTTGTCAAAACATGGGTTTTATACTTTCTGCGGTTGATCATTGGTGATGGTTTCAAGTTCAGAGTTGACCTGCGGTTGATCATTGGCAAATCGAAAAAAATCTCGCGCTGTCACTGACTCCGCTAGCGACAGCGCGGACGCAACAACTGTCATTGAAGCGCCGGTTCATACGCTGGGCGTTCTCCGCAATCTCCTGATGTGAATGGTGATTGCGAATAATGAGTCGGTTACATCAGCGCTGAAAGAAAAAGGTGACGGACGAATCGGCTGGTACTCCAGCTGGAAACCCGCAAGCACTGCGCCAACAATTTAACACAAATTCAGTTGCAGGAGGCGAACACCGCAGGTGCAGATTCCTGAAGCGCATTCATTTAAGGTATACGCATTGGGATCGTGAGGCTTCTCTCGAACCGCAATTGCTTGCAAAAATCGATCGCTTCAGCGGTTCGGTTTGAGCTGTTGAAGTTGGGCTATTTTGAGTGAAAGCACACACATACCGTCCAAGACTTTCGCCCCCACTGACCCCGCGTCAGTGGAACGCTGATTGGCTAGCTAAAACAAATGATTCGAGAAATTTCTCAGCGCTCATGTCTGGTTTGCCCCTCTGCCGCCGCGGCCAAACCGCGTTCTGCTGATTGAGCGTGCTTTCGCTGCGGCAGAGGGGCAAACCAGACTACACGTTGAGCATGCACTTTTCTGGGGATTTGATTAGCCTGCCAGTCAGCGCTCCATCGACACAGGGTCGGTGGTGGCGTAGTGCCGCATGGACAGCGCAACTTCAAAAGTTTGCCACTCTCTCTCGTGCACGTTCAGTCGATTTGCGCTCGGCGTGGAGTCGTACTCGCTGAAGTTCGAGCCCTCATTGTGGCAATTCATCAGATGTTTTCTTCGGAAAGAATCGCGTGCACCGGTTGTTGATTGACGAAGCGGAGCAGGTCGTCGGCCAACGCCTTGGCGCTCGGGTAACGCTGGTTCCGATTGCCAGCCAATGCCGTCAGGATAATCGCCTCGAATGCCCGAGGCAGATCGGGGGCGAATTGAACTGGTCGAGTCACGTTCGAGTTGAGGATTAGGTCTGTCAGGCGGCTCCTGTCGGCGGCCTCAAACAGTGGTGTCCGTGTGACGAGTTCGTAAAGCGTCGCGCCTAACGAATAGACATCGCTTCGCGCATCGGAATCCCCTTTCAGTCGTTCCGGAGCCATATAACGCAGGGTCCCCGTTGTGCATTCGGGAGCCTTCGCATGACCCGTCCTGGACTGATAAAACCCTCCAAAATCAGTCACCACTACCTTTCCCGCGGCATTCAGTAACAAGTTCGCGGGCTTGATATCGTGGTGCAGAACATTCCGTTGATGGGCATACGAAAGAGCGGTCGCGACTTGGATTCCAATTTTCGCGAAGACTTTCCAGGAATTCCGCGAGATGCAGCGCACCGATGGAGTTTCCAGAGTGCTTTCCATCGCCTCGCTGGTGGCGGATTGCCGGTTTTTCAGATCCCGAATTGTTGAGCACATGACCGGCGCGGGGGACTCGCGGAGTTTCTGGATCACCCAATCCAGTCCGACACCGCGAACCAGTTGCATCACATAGAAATAATAACCGTCGTGTTCGCCGAATGAATAAACGGGGACGATGTTTTGGTGCCGAAACTGGGCGATTGTAATGGCCTCGCGATGGAATCTGTCTCGCGATTGCCGTCGATCACCCTGATCGCGTCCCGGAAGCAGCTTGATTGCGACCGGGCGGCCGGCAGGGGAATGGGTTGCCTCAAAAACAATTCCCATTCCACCTCGGCCGATTTCGCGGACGATCGTATATTCTCCGAGTTGACGCAGTGGGAATTCGTCCGGGAAATTCTGTCGAACGTAGGCGGCATCTTGAACCACCTTGCAACGTTCGAGATTGTCCACCAATGGAAATAATTCCCAGATTTCATCAGCAAATTCTGGATACCGTGCTGCATACAAATCGACCGAAGTGGCGATCCCGCGTCGCACTTCCTGAGTGAAATGGTCCAGCAATATCTCCAGCGTCACGGCCGGTGAATCTTCAGGAATACTTGTCCGCAAGTGCAATCCCTCCTGGGATGCTGATACCGAACGAATTTCGTCGTTCATTTTCGTAACCAAATTCGTGAGAATTTGGGCGATTCTGGATATCCCGTCCGAAGTCTCACAACTTCAGCTACGAGAAACCACTCTAGTGAGGGTGGCCAGTCCCAAAACCGCTTAAACCGGGAATGGCTTCCAGGATGCCTTTCAATCTTCGCAAAGCCCGCACATAGCGTTTGCTGGCAGCTTGTTCCGAAAGATTTAAGGTCATCGCCGCTTCAGCATTCGTAAGTTCTTCGAAATGTCTGATTGCCAGGACTTCGCGGTCCGTTTCATCCAATCCTTGCAACGCCACCTCTAATTGCTGGGCTAATTCCGCGCGCGCCAGAGCGCCACTGGGTGAAGTCAGCTGAGCACTCAACTGAAATGCCATGGACGACGATGTCTCGTCGGAATTCCAGCTCCTTTGCAGCGACAATTCTCGGCCCGCACTTCGCTTCTCGGCACCCAAATGACGCCGTTGCAGATCGATCAACGTTTGAGTCAAAATCATGCGGAACCAGATGAATCCGGCGGGCGAGACCGTGTCAGGAAAATAATCCATGCGGGTGACCGCGCGCAGCCAACATTCCTGCAGGACATCTTCAGGATCAACTCGTCCCCGAAGTTGTCGATGCAGGCGCAAATTCACGAAACGCCACAAACGCGGTTTAAAATGCGAAAACAACGAGGCGAAAGCCTCCCGACTACCATTCTTGATACGACTAATCAGTCGAGCCGATTCGGCCGTCGAGGCATCCTCGGACTTCGAGTCTAACTGTTCGATGCCGGTTTTCACTTTGCAGCCTGAATTCTTGCTGTGACGCGTTTGCAGTTCCGCTCAGACATTCGAGATTCTTTCAAGAACCATAGCCTAACAGAACTTGCGATGCGGCGGAATCCAACTTCCGCACTGCAACTGCATCATTCAACCCTCAATCACGCGACAGGTTTCGCCGTTTGAGCGAAGCTTAAAGGAATCTTATTAATAGCCGGAACAATCCGCATATCGAGCTGTCATGAGTTGGGCCAGCTCTCAACCGACAATG
>JAQGHT010000026.1 GCA_028291565.1 Planctomycetaceae bacterium
CGGAAATGCACTTTCAAGACACACATTTCAATCTCTGATTGCATTGTGGCTCAACGTACCGCGGAAGGTCAAGTGTGCGAAATTGGGACACAACCGAACGTCATCCTGGCAGTCGCTGCAAAAAGAAGCCGCTTAAAAGCAACGCTCCAGAAGTTCATTTGCAAAGGCGGTTCGCGAGTAAGCCGCAAAAGCCACGGCACCGCTCGGTGACACAAGCTGGCATCGCCCTGCATCCAGAGCGCGAGCGACGTTGGAACTTATTCCGATGAAGAGTGCGCGCCAGTCGCACCCGGCCGAATGCGAGGCGCTGCGAAAATGCAGTGTTTCTTTGTTTGAGTGGGCGGCACAGGACTCGAACCTGTAACCCCTTCGGTGTAAGCGAAGTGCGCTAACCAATTGCGCCAGCCGCCCTCAGCTGGATGATGACGTTCACTTTAGGCAGAGTCCTCGCATCTGTCAAACCGAATGCCAGAACGGATCGCAACAATTTTCGTTAAGACAGGGGTCTCCCCGGCGAAAACGAGGACGTCGGATTGTTCAAACAGGAGTTAGACTCACGTGGAACCAGATCAGATTTTTGAGAACGTCGTTCGCTTCGCAGTTGGGGGTGTCGGGTTCGCGAAAGCCAAAAGCCCGGATCATTCCCCACAGTGTGAAAGCCCGAAGCCTAAGTTTAAGAATGGGAACATGAATCATCCCAGATAATATGAAGGCCTTATGACGGTTGATTCATCTTTCGATCGCGATTTTCAGGGTCACGAAACAATTTCACTGGAAACTCGATCCCCGGAGTCATTCGGCCGATACACTTCTATCAACTATCGGGTAGCCGACAGGATCAGCACTCGGACTTCACGGATTTGGTTCCTGGTGATCACGAACACCCGATTCCTGGCTAAACAGGTAAAATCGGAGTTTATGATAATTAAGGGCCTCTTTTCGCATTGCTTCCTCAAATAGAGTTGGTGACTTCAAAAGACCGACTATCCCGCCTAAGTTTTCCACGCCTCGAAATTCTGCTCAATGTAACATTCCGCGTATTCCTGTTCAGGCTCGGATTGACGGAAATCTGCCAAACTGATATCCCGTCGCCCCGCGCGCTTCCAACCCACGGCGGATACCATTCAGGGAAACTGGAAAAACATGGCAAACCAGGCAGACTAAAAGGGGTCTTGGGTGGCGTTTTTTTTCGACAGCTCGAACTCCGGAACAACTCCTGCAAAGAATTACCGGAATTCCGTTCAGAAGAGATGGTCACATTTCGTGATTTCGGCTGGCTGTTTCGCGTTGACTTACGCGATCTGCTATTCCGTTTTGAGCGAACTGGCTGTTGCGGGCGACAGCACGCAAACAGAAATGCAATCAGACATTGAGGTAATTACACCTCAGGATGATCGCCCGATCCGTCCAGCACGAAGCCCTGACCGCGATCAGGATCGTCCCGCGAATATGCAGACGACTGCGGGTTATTCGCGGCTACGGCCTGTTAAGCGACGCGAGCCAGAATCTTTGTATCCATCTCGGGCACCAGTGGAGGAAGTTCCAGAAGAGCAGGATTTTGAATCACGTTCTGGTGTCGACCGGCGTCCCCCTGGTGAAGAACACTTTGATCGAGACATTGCCCCTCCTGCCTCACGACCAACGCGTCGCCTGCCCCGCTCGGCTCCTGCTAATTCAACCAATCATGCGGTCACCGCTTCAGAATCAGCTGGCTTGGTCGCCGACGATGGGGGACCAGTGGCTGAGATCTTGCTCCATTATTCGGTCACCAGCGAAGCCGAATTGGGAACAATCTACCATAACTTGTTTCAGCAGTTGGGGCAAACCGTCCGTTTGCAGGTCTGCTGCCCCAACGAACAGTCATCCGATGCCTTCACGAATCGTTGGGCGGCGGCGGCGATAGGACATGGCCGTTCCGTACATCTGATTAATGTGAATCGGCCCATCACCGTATGGGCACGAGATCGTCGGATTTGCCGACAAACCCTGGACGGACAATTCGCGTCGAGTTTTGTGCCAGTTGCGCATGCCACGTACGACCCGGAAAAGCAAAACGACCTCGTTTTAACTTCACTCCTCTGGTCGACCGGCTTGGTTCCAGGCGTGGCATTAACCTCGTTGCATCTTGAAGGAGGCAACGTCGTTTCAAATCGTCGGCATGTTTTCGTCGGCGCAAATGCGTTTGAGGACAATGAGCACCGGTTCGATTCAGAAGATTCGTTATTTGCCGAATTGGGACGCCTGTTTGGACGCCAGACAATCGCCATTCAGGGGCAGGAGGGCGGAGTCCCCTGGATTCACACGGACATGTACTTGACGCCGATTGATTCCAAGACGGTGCTCGTTGCGAGCCCGGTGCTGGGCTGCGATTTGCTGCCGAATCGAAAGACCATTTTGGCCGTTAACCGAGGTAAGCAGACTGCGGTCGAATTTGACATTGTGAATGCGGATTCAACTCGCCAACGACGTTTCGACGATGTGGCCAAACAACTGTCCGACCTGGGATATCAGGTCATTCGAATGCCAGCCCTGGTCAACGTACAGAAGGACTGGATGGTGACGTATAACAATGTCATCATGGACTATCAGGACGGCCAGCGAGTCGTATTCATGCCAGTTTATAACATTCCAGAGTTAGACCAGGCGGCAGCACAAACTTACCGGGCACTCGGTTTTGAGGTGAAGCCCATTGATGTCTCAGCTATTTTTCAACTGGGCGGCGCCATCCGCTGTCTGGCAAATGTAACACGGCGTCACGCATTTGAAACACGGTTCCAGCCCCGTGAGCCAAACGCGGCTGGCCGATTGCAAGTCTATTCTGTCGATCCGGCAGCCAATCGGGTTCGCGAAATTCGTCCTCGACGTGAAAAAAACCCCGCGCCGACTCCTGGACGAGATCGTCCCGAGCAGCCAACGCAAGGTTATTCAGCCGCAGGATTCTCATCGTTCAGCAAGCCGCCACGGGAGCCAGCTTCGCGTGAACAGTCCGAACAAGCCGCCCGCAATAGAGAACAGTTTCGTTTCGAACGACCTGACATGAGCACCCGTCAATCAATTGACTCCGCAGGGGATGAGAGCCGACCCTGAATTCCGTTGTCGAGCAGATCCCGCTATCATTCCCTGTCGTTCTGACGGAATCATTCTTGTGGGATCAGTATTATGCCATCCAGTGTCAACGGCATCGGCACGCGCTATTTTCTAAAGCAAAATCGGCAATTCGAAGAAACGCAGTGCCCGCATTGTCACAACCGGGTTAAGCTGGAGAGCTACGAGACTTGGTACTGCATTTGTGTGTTCTTCATTCCCGTACTCCCCCTCGGCAAGAAGCAGATTCTCAATTTCTGCCCCCTTTGCACTCGGCATCAGGTCATCAAATTCCGGGAATGGGAAAAGATTCGCAGCCAGGCGATTTCCGAGACGTCAGAAGAATTCTCAGACGCCAAAGACGACCCTGCTGCTGCCATGAAAATGCATGGGACTCTGCTGGCCTTTCAGAAGGGTGTGGAAGCTGAGCGGTTTGCCGAGATCATGCTGAATCGATTTGGTTCAGTTGCAATGATTCAGTTCTATCTCGGTGGCTGTTTCGAACGCACTGGAAAGGGCGAACGCGCCAATGCGTGCTTCCTGCGGGCCTTCGAGCTCGCTCCTGATGACTTGAATTTCCGGCGGGCGGCGGCTCTCGTCTTGATGGAACAAAAGAAGCCCGACGAAGCCCGGCAACTGCTTGACGTATTTGGTCCTGAAACAGAGCAGTTTCAACCGCCTCTCTACTTTGCCTTGGGAACGGCATATCAAGGCGCGGGCCGGCATGCAGAGGCTCTGGAGATTTTTCAGATGCTGCTCGC
>JAQGHT010000034.1 GCA_028291565.1 Planctomycetaceae bacterium
GAGATCCGGGGTGAATTGAATGCGTTTGAATTGCACGTCGAGGATTTTGGCGATCGTGCTGACCAACAAGGTCTTCGCCAGCCCCGGCACACCCTCGAGCAGGCAATTTCCGACGGTCAAGATGGCCGCCAAAATCTGCTCGATGACACCATCCTGACCGACGACGACCTTATGCAGCTCTTCGGTCATCAAATCCCGACGACGTTTGAATTGCGTCAGAAAATTCTCGAAACTCGGTTGTTGTTCAGCGGCCAAGATGGTCTCTCGCAAGTGAGATGAGTTGTGCGGTCGGTGAGTTGTCTGGCTTTGGCGCTGTACCGCATCCGCAGTTAGGCCTGAAGCAACAATTCATGTTCGTGATTTTAGGGGCGTTGAGTCCGTCATTCAAGAACGAGGCTGCAAGCATGTCACAATCATCCGTTAACCAGCAGGCACTGCAGTGCTTTTACCTGGTCCATTGGCTGCTTTTTCGGACACCAGTTCGAACGACAAAGGCGAGTCGATAATCAATGTCGGGGCGACATAAACAAATTGCAATTGATTTAATGGAGTGCGTACCCCTGTGAAGCGGTAGGTCACTCCAACGACGCCATTCGCCTGCAAATTAGTTTCGTAACCGCCGTTCGCCCGAATTGGTTCACCTTCGAGCGGTTCCAAATAGACTTGATTGTGAAAGATCCAAGTCCGATGTGATTCAAATGCCGGACCTCCTGCGTCGTAAGCAACTTGAATTCTCACGGAAATGTCCCGTTTTTCGTTTGGCAATTCTCGAGCCTGGACTTTCATGACAGAAACGGTCACTCCGCCACGCCGGCGGGCGACCCCTTCCGCCACGGCGAGATCCTTGATCCGGATGTGCTCACTTTCAGCGGCGACCTGCATCGTGGCTTTGCCGGTGATGTGCAGATTCTCAAGTTCACTTGCCGCCAGGTCAGGCGGCGCGAGAAAATCCAGGGTCCAGCGTACGTAGTGGCCCCCTTCGCCAAGCGGCAAATCAAGTTGCGCATCAGGATCCGCGGGAGGGAAAATCTTGCCCTTCATAGTCGTCACGAAGAAGTCTTTGGCCTGGAACTTCAGGAACAACGCCCGCAACCGCGGCTCTGGCGTCACCGACAAGTCTGCTCTCAATCGCTGCTGCGTCGAACCGGCAATCGGGCGAAGCTTCAGTGATTCCAGAACGACCCGATACGGTCCGACGCGGTGTACCGCCAATTGGTTATTGGGTGCTTGTTTCTCTCTTGGCAGCAGCACCAGCGCTGCCGCTTCTGGGTGGAAATTCGCTCGAATCATTGACTTGGAAAGCGTTGCGTCCACCGCATTCCAGAATGTTTCGCCTTGAAATGCTTGCGGAACGGTCCACTGGAGTTCCTTGGGAGTCAAGAGTCTCATGTCAATCTGATTCGATGTCTGGACCGCCATATTTTTGACAAATTCTTCGAAAGTGATTCCGGCCGCCGTGGTGATCGTGGACGGTCGAATCGATTCAGTTGCCTTTCGAAGTTCCAGAACTTTCCGGATTTTTGAGACACTGGTTCGGACTGCAGGGTTTGCGATTAACTCGGGAGGGGGCAGTTCATCGAGAATTGCCGGGCCGAGATCCAGAAGTTCGCGTTCCGCGTGGATCCGCCTCGCGCGCTGGTCGGCATCGAGTTCTCGCATTAAGCCCGCAAGTCTTTTCTTCAGCGGTTGATCAGATGGCTTAACTTCATCGGAGTGGGCGATTTGCATCGACGCGCAAATCACAAAGACCAAGGCTGCGAAGGCCGGGCTTTGATACCTGCCCCGAACCTGTTGTAAGACGCACATTGATAAAACTTTTCGTTGGACCATTGAAAATCTTGGTTCGTCTCGCCGAATTTGGCCTGGAATTCGCTCATTTGATCTCGTGGCAGATCAGGATTGACTGCTGAGACTGCGATCGAATGAGACTGGGGTCGCATGAGACTGGGGTCGCAGCAGTCAGTATGAAACGCGAATGGTCGAATCGTCAACGGCCAGAAGTTGACGCTTCCCACTGGGGTGGCGAAAGTTCTGGAGGTCCGAGCGTCAAACCGCACTGGCTTGCAACGGCAGTCGCGGTCTGAGATAAACGGCTCAGGTAAGGATTATTATTGTTCACGACCATAAATGAGTCTTCTGCAATGATTCACCCTGCGATCAAACGTCTCGTACTGAACCGTACGGGACATCGTGATCGCTCGTAAAGGATGACCGATGTCGGGTCGAAACTCGGAGTCGCGACGGCGGCGACTACTACAACGTGGATTGATGGGCGAGACTCCGCAGTATGATGCGGCCCCGTTAGCGGATCCTGACCCTGGAGCGGAATTCGAGAACGAAATCTCGGAGTCGCCTGCACCGGCGGAAGTCGCTGCCCGGTCGTTTTTAGGGACCTCCTCAAAGGACCTGTCTCGTTCTAACGGGAAATTGCCCAGTGCCTCAAATCCAAGGCCTCGTGTTCCATGTGGTGCGGGTTTGGCGACAATCAAATCGCTGCTTGCTGGAACCCAACCCTTGACCTGGGTTTTTACCGGCGATAACACCGTTCAGGGTGCATTTTACACGCACGGCCAACGAAGTTGCGTCGAGATTTTCTCGGAACGATTGCGAGCGGAATTGCGCCGATCGATGGACGTGGTCATTAATACTGGTATCAGCGGTGATACCGTCGCTTATGCACTTTCGACACTGCGTTGGCGCGTGTTGCGATTCAAGCCTGACGTGGTCGTAGTCGGTTTAGGATTGAATGATGCCAAGGCGGGGCCTGAGGGCCTTCCTGAATTTGAGATTCAGACTCAAGAATTGCTGGACGAGATCAGGACACAAGGCGCCATCCCACTGGTGATTTTGCCTCACCCCATTTGTGAGGCAGCGATCTCCAATAGAGAAACGCTGCCGGATTATGTCGAAGCGCTACGAAACGTGGCGGCGCGGGACGAAGTCCCCTGTGTTGACCACTGGAACTACTGGCAGAAACATTGGCCGTCACAAGCTGCGACCCGAAAACGACTGCACGAAGGCCGCATGCATCTGAACGCCGAGGCACATGCGCAATTGGCGGCGCTGATGTTTGAAACGCTGGGAATTTTTGATTCCCAAAGCGCCTGTTGTAAGAGTGCGCGTCTCCCTTAATGATGCGCCACTGCTCGCGGCAAGGCGAGTGCGTACAGAATTGTGATTCCGCCTACAGATAACAGGCTGAAGCCTGCCCAGTCGGGGGGATCAAACACATGTTGCCGGTTCTCATTGACCGTTGTGTAGAATCCCCGAAAGTTGGGATCGTAACGGGGATCTTCCTTGGAATTCAGGACGATTTTATCGACGAACATCGTCGAAAATCCCAACATAATCACGAACATTCCGCCCGCGAAGAATGACGCACGCAACATGGCAACGACCCGCTCGACTCGTGGATATCAAACCGTTGGTTGACAGGCCGCAATAAGTCTCGATTGCTGCGCCTGCGATGCAATACCGCAATACTTAGCGCGAGAATTATTACCTGTCAGCATCGGTATCGGCTGGGATCGTCGATCTCTGTGGAACTTTGACGGTTACGTGAAGAAAACTGCCCAAGCTGAATGCTGGCGGAACGGTTGTGCCGATTTTCTGGTGTCGAATTCTGTCGCCTGCCTCGTAAGAGGCCGAATGCGCCGCTCGATTCCCTGTTCGTGAGCTAAGAGCCTGACAATCAACCTGGCGAGCGGTGGGTGTAAGCCCACTGGTAATTCGGCGTTACTATTAGGTCAATCTGCCACCTTTACAGACTGAGAGCCGATCGGAGCCTTCCGTTTCATCGCAAGTCAGAACGATACAAAACCATCCGGCTCACGCCGGACGCTCGCCATGAATAATCCGGGCTAGCCCTTGGGCGTCGTGTTGCGAGAAATCTGTTCCAACAAACCGTACATTTTTTCATCGGGCTGAGGCTTGTTATCCTGGCCGGAATGAATGGGGTAGGTTGGCTGGACTTTGGATTCGCCGCAGATCACGGTCAACAGATTTGAGACCAATCGCGATTGTTCGGCATGCTCCAGGCCCAGACCTTTGGCCTGCAATTGTTGAATCGCCTCGTACACGATCTCCACAGCTCCCTCAACGATGATCTTGCGAGCACCGACTAAAGCCTGCGCCTGCTGACGGACCAGCATGGATTGAGCGATTTCCGGTGCATAGCTGAGATCAGAAAGCTCAAAGGCCAGGACTTCTGTTCCGCACGCATCGACTTTGGACTGCAGCAACGTCACCATTTCCGCGCCAATGGTTTGGGCTTCCGCTTTCAAACTGTGGCCAGAAGAGGCTTCATAAGGGTATTTCGAAGCCACCTGTTTTAAGACGGCCATGGCCTGAGTCTTGACGAAGCCATGCGCGTCTTCGATATCGAGCGCGACTTTTTTGGAATCGACATTTCTGTACGTCACCACCGCGGCAATCACAATGGGATTTCCGTTGCCATCGGCAACCGTCGTACGCGGCAGTTCGAGAGTCTGTCGTTTGATGCTGACCGTCCGAATCTGACGGCCCCAGATCGTGCGAAAATAAAGCCCCGGTTTGGTCAACAGTTCCTGAAATCTGCCCCAATAAATGATCACCTTTTCTTCTTGCGGATGCACAATGACCATGCTGAGCAGTAGTGACAACAGCCAGATCACCAGCCCTAACACCGCGGCAAAAATCACGAGACCAAAAAAGACACTCAACAGGCCCATCAATGCTTCCAAAATGAGACTCCAGATAGTGAAGAAATAGAACGTTATTTTGCGGTAACGACTCCATTTGTAACGTCAAAAGACTTCGGAAGGATCATTCCGCGTTGTTTTTGTGTTTTCAGGGAGGTTCTGTTAAAACAAAGTCTCAAGTAACATCGGTTGCCGTCGTTGAGCGGAATTGCCGGAAATATCGGGAAACAAAGCCATCTGGTTACCCCGGAAGCGTCCGGCCGATGTCAACGTGCTGAGTACAGGAAGAAATTGGCTCGCCGGTTCACACCGGACGCTCGTCTTGAATTGAAAGGAAATTGTTTCCATGTCCGCTCGACCTGTTGTGACTCGCCGTGATTTTCTTGCCGCTGCCGCCACGGTCGTTGCGGCTCCGTACATTATTCCGAGCCGTGCTTTCGGTGCGAACGAACGCATTGTGACTGGCCATATTGGAGTGGGCGGACAGGGGACGTCAAACCTGAAGGCTTTTCTGTCACGTGGTGTCGACGTCGCCGGACTCTGCGATGTCGATTCCAAGCATCTGGCAACCGCCATGCAACTGACAAAAGCCGCAGGCCACAACTCTGAAGGCTATGGCGACTACCGTAAACTGCTGGATCGTAAAGATATCGATGCCGTCGTGATTGCAACTCCGGATCATTGGCATTGTCTGCCGACTATTGATGCCTGTCTGTCTGGCAAGGATGTTTATTGCGAGAAACCCCTTTCGTTGACGATTTCCGAAGGCAGAAAGATGGTCGATGCTGCTCGCCAGGCGAAGCGAATCGTCCAAACGGGATCGCAACAAAGGTCGGACGACAAGTTTCGGCTAGCCTGTGAGCTGGTTCGTTCGGGGCGATTGGGCGACATTAAAGAGGTTCTGGTGGGCATTCCTGGATCGAATTTCAGCGGCCCTCCTGTACCTGATTCCGACCCACCTGCGGAATTGAATTACGACATGTGGCTCGGGCCAGCACCACAACGGCCTTATAACGCCAAGCGCGTGCATTATAACTTCCGCTTTTTCTGGGACTATTCCGGCGGTCAGATGACCAATTTTGGTGCCCACCATATCGATATCGCACAGTGGGCCTTGGGAATGGACAATTCCGGTCCGATTTCAACCGCAGGGACTGCCGAATTCCATCCCGAAAAGTGGTATGAAGTGACAAAGGCGTGCCGAGTGACCCACACTTACCAGAACGGGATCAGGTTGATCGTCGGACAGGACGTCAAGGAGATTCCTGTTGGCGTGACGTTCCTCGGAACAAAGGGATCAATTCAGGTCAACCGAGGCAAATTGACCAGTGAACCGGCGAGTCTTGTCGCGGAGCCATTGGGAGCGAACGACACTCACCTGACGGTTTCCAAAGACCATCACAAGAATTTCCTCGACTGTATCAAGTCGCGCGAACTACCCATTTGCGATGTGGAAATTGGGCATCGTTCGGCCACGGTTTGCCATTTAGGGAATCTCGCGGTGCGACTCGGGCGAAAAATCCAGTGGGATCCCGTTGCGGAAACAATTCTCGGTGATGACGAAGCCAGAAAAATGCTCAGTCGCCCCTACCGCAGTCCCTGGAAATTGGCGTAAAAACTCACGTCGGACAGGTTTTTGTCACGGGGGACGAATTTCGGGAATCGCCAAGTGAACACCTGTGCCATAATTCGCGGAATCGTCCAGCTGTAACAGCCCTGCTGGGAAACGACTGGTGGCGATTCAATGGGACTTATGGGACCGATCAGTCTCAGGACTCTTGTCTGTCC